>SVRF01000034.1 GCA_015064945.1 Oscillospiraceae bacterium
TGGAATGACCTGCATAGATCATCCCATTCTTCTTTGGTTTACTCTGTTTTTACATTCCTTTTCAACGAATTCAAAACACCCACCTTGGATTTTCACCAAGATAGGTGTTTTTCGACAGACTGAAAGGTGTTGCCAATAGGCAACACCTTTTTTAATGTAAGGTTTTGACTTATTTAACTTCAACAGTTGCGCCTGCTTCTTCAAGCTGCTTCTTAACTGCTTCTGCGTCTTCCTTAGAAACGCCTTCTTTGATAGCCTTGGGAAGTGCATCAACGATGTCCTTAGCTTCCTTAAGACCAACACCTGCGAGGTCCTTAACAACCTTGATAACGCTGGTTCTCTTAGAGGTGTCAGCGATACCGGTGATAACAACGTCAAATTCGGTCTTTTCTTCAACGGGAGCTGCTGCTGCGCCGGGAGCTGCTGCAACTGCTACGGGAGCTGCGGATACGCCAAATTCTTCTTCAAGTGCCTTTACAAGGTCAGCAAGTTCAAGAATAGTAAGTTCTTTAACCATATCAATGATAGCTTGGGATTTCTCGTTCATTTTATTATCCTCCATATAAATATAAATAATTTTTAAGCAATAAATTTATTATGCAGCGTAATTACTCTGCTGCGGGAGCTTCTGCACCTTCGCCGTCTTTGTCGATAATAGCCTGCAATACGTATGCAAAGCTGTAAAGAGAAGACTGCAAAGAGCCGAGCATTCTGCCGATAAGAACTTCCTTGGAAGGAATTTCTGCCAATGCCTTAACGCCTTCTGCGTCAAGTACGTTACCGTCACAATAACCTGCCTTAAGAACAAAGTTTTCGTGATCCTTTGCGTAGTTAGCCAAAATCTTAGCTGCTGCAACCTGATCGTCCATGCTGATTGCGAAAGCGGTCATACCCTTAAGACTATCCTTAAGATCGCCGTAACCAACCACATCACAAGCCTTGGAGATAAGAGTGTTCTTGATAACAGTATACTCTACACCTGCTTTGCGAAGCTCTGCACGAAGCTTAGTATCATCTTCAACGTTGATGCCCTTGTAATCTACCAACACGCCGGAAACGGAAGACTTGATCTTTTCTACCAATGCGTCTACGGTTGCCTGCTTTTGCGCCAGTATTTGTGCACTTGCCATATAAGTTTCACCTCCGATTTGTATATGTTGTATGTGAAATAAAAGCTCCCTCACCGACAAACAGCGAGGGAGCGCATAGTTACCCATTATATGGTAAATCCATCTTGCTTCCTCGGCAGGCGGGTGAAGCCCTTATTCCATATACGGAACCTGCTGTCTGCGGAAATTTTTAATTCAGCTTAGGTATTGTAACACTGTTTTTGATATTTGTCAACAGTATTTTTTAAAAATTTAAAACAAATTAGCCTTCAAGCTTTGCGCTGGGGTTAACCTTAACGCCGGGGCCCATGGTGGAAGCCATAACGCAGGACTTGATATACTGACCCTTTGCTGCGGCGGGCTTAGCCTTAATGATAGCGCCGAGAAGAGTGTTAAAGTTTTCCTTAAGCTTTTCTTTGCCGAAGCTTACCTTACCGATGGGGCAGTGGATGATGTTGGTCTTGTCAAGTCTGTACTCGATCTTACCTGCCTTAGCTTCCTGAACAGCCTTAGCAACGTCCTGAGTAACGGTACCAGCCTTGGGGTTAGGCATCAAGCCCTTAGGGCCGAGGATCTTACCCAAACGGCCGATAACGCCCATCATATCGGGGGTAGCGATGATTACGTCGAAATCGAACCAGTTTTCCTTCTGGATCTTCTGTACGTAATCTTCAGCGCCTACATAGTCGGAGCCTGCTTCTTCAGCAGCGGTAGCCTTGTCACCCTTTGCGAAAACGAGGGTTCTAACGGTCTTACCTGTACCGTTGGGAAGTACAACAGCGCCTCTAACCTGTTGGTCAGCGTGACGGGAGTCAAGACCCATTCTGAAGTGAACTTCTACGGTTTCGTCGAATTTAGCCTTTGCGATATCGCAAACGATACCGAGAGCTTCTTCGCTTTCATAAATCTTAGATTTGTCATAAGCCTTAAGGCTATCTACATACTTCTTACCTTTAGTCATTTCAGCGCCCTCCCTTAGTCTACTACGGTTACGCCCATGGAGCGAGCGGTACCTGCGATCATGCTCATAGCGGTTTCGATGGATGCCGCATTAAGGTCGGGCATCTTGGTTTCTGCTATCTTGCGAACCTGTTCCTTGGTTATCTGTGCAACCTTGGTCTTGTTGGGAGTGCCGGATGCGGTTTCGATACCGCAAGCCTTCTTTATAAGAACTGCTGCAGGGGGAGTCTTAGTGATGAAAGAGAAGGAACGGTCAGCATAAACTGTGATAACAACAGGAATGATAAGACCGATGTCGTTCTTTGTTCTTTCGTTAAACTCTTTTGTAAACATAGGGATAGCAACACCGTACTGACCCAATGCAGGACCGATAGGGGGCTGAGGAGTTGCCTTACCTGCAGGAATTTGAAGTTTGATATAACCTATAATCTTCTTTGCCATATTCTACACCTCCGTGGTAATCGTAATCGGGAGCGTGGCGGCTCCCTCCCACATTTGTTTTGAGGCAATAAGCCTATTATTTTAAATTAATGTTTTTTAGATGCGTGGGGCAAGACGTGCAGTGTTGTTCCGCAACGAATTACTGTTCCACCGCTTCTACTTGGTTGGTATCCAGCTCTACCTTCGTTTCTCTGCCGAAGAGAGAGGCGGAAACCGTAACCTTACGCTTATCTTCCGATATTTCCTCCACAACGCCGATAAAGCCTGCAAGAGGACCGCCGCAGATCTTAACACTGTCACCAACGGCGAAGTTAACCTCGATAACGTGGATCTCAACACCCAAAGCCTCTACTTCCGCATCGGAAAGAGGGGTGGGGCTGGACCCGGGGCCTACAAAGCCCGTAACGCCCGAGGTGTTACGAACGATATGCCAGGTTTCGGGATTCATAACCATCTTTACAAGAACATAGCAGGGGAAAAGCTTTCTTTCCACCTCTTTGGGTGTTTCGCTTTCCGCACTGATTTCGGAAACCATTTCGGTAGGTATCCGTATATCCTGTATAAGGTCAGAAATACCGCGGTTTTCTATAATCTTTTCAAGGTTGGTTGCAACCTTGTTTTCGTACCCCGAATATGTGTGAACCACATACCAAAGCGGAGTATCTTCGTGCGCTATATTCATTACAAACCCTGTCCTTTATATAAGCCAAAGGATAAGTGCGTTAAGACCAACGTCCAAGAGGCCTATAACGCCTGCGCAAACCAAAAGACATACAATAACAACGATAGTGCTCTTTATTGTGAAGTCCTTGGAAGCCCAAACTATCTTTTTAAGCTCACTCTTATAATCCTTAAAGAACTTTTTAAGCCAATTACCGAACTTGTTTTCTCTCTTAATGCAGATGAAGCATACAACAACAAGAATTACAAGTGCGCCGAGGAAGATTACCAATGCAAGGGGAAACTCATCTTCTTCTACAGGAGCTTTCTTGTTAGTGTCGTTCTTGTTGGTTGCATCTGTGGTGATGGAAGAAGTGTCCTTGTCAGAACTTGCTTCGTCCTTAGAGTCTTCGGAAGCTTCAGAGCTTTCAGACTCTTCGGAAACTTCGGAAGCTTCGGAGCTTTCGGACTCTTCGGAAACTTCGGAAGCTTCAGAGCTTTCAGACTCTTCAGAAACTTCGGAAGCTTCGGAGCTTTCGGACTCTTCAACGCTTTCGGAAGCTTCTTCACTGCTTTCAGCATCGGAACTTTCGATAACAGCTTCGCTGCTTTCGGCTACGCTGCTTTCAGCTTCAGAGCTTTCTGCAGCGGAAACGGAAAAGGCACTAAAGGAAAGAACGGTAAGCAGGGAAAGTAACAGCGCGAGTACACTAAGCGTTTTTCTCATAATCATTTCTCCTTACTTGCTTTCCTTGTGAGCAGTGCGCTTTTTGCAGAATTTGCAGTACTTCTTGAGCTCGAGTCTGTCGGGATCGTTTTTCTTGTTCTTCATGCTCTCGTAGTTTCTCTGCTTGCACTCACTACAAACAAACGTGATTTTAACTCTCATTTCGGCACCTCCATTATTTGTTACCTTCCTCTTACGGTAAGGCTCGTCCCTCCAAAAAGGCACGAAAAAAAAGACCTTCCGCAGAGGTAAAGCAATTATACCACCGTTTTGGGTCTTTTGTCAAGTGCTTTTTTACATTTTTTTGCTTTTTTTACAAATTGCAAGGCCTGATTATTCAGCCGCAGTTGCCGCCTTTTGTTCCGCTTGAGAGTTCGCCTCGGCCTCTAACTCCGCCGCCTCTTTTATACCCGCACGAGCAGCTTCTTCATAAGCACGGCTCGCTTCCGCCTGTTCCTTATATTTCTTAACCATAGCGGAATATTTTATAAGGATAGCGCCGGACAGCAAAAGCGTTGCGGAATGCACAAGCACGCCCACCAAGTTGAGCCAATAATGCTTGCCCAAAGGCAATACGGTATTGTAAAGCTTACGTGCACCGTCGGAAAGAGCTTCTATTCCGCTGAAGTCCCCGAGACTGCCCCTTATAATATACAGTACGGGCATTGCAACGGCAACGATGGCGCAGTTGCGTGCAAACACATAAGAGCCCCTGTCAAAGGCGAAGCCGTAACGGAGAGAGTCACGTATGTTGCAACACACAAGCCTTTCATAGCGCTTAAACAAAAAGATGCAATACGCTATGGCAAGTGCAAGAAGCGCAGGAATAACCGCCCACATACCTGCATTTTTTATTATACGAACTGTATCCTCCTGCGAGGTCAGCAAAAGCTGCATGGAAAACATACCGCAACCGATAAAGGCGGCAAAAAACGCCATCATAACGGAAGCTACCGCAGTTTCTGCAACGCCCAGCCAAGCAAAAAACCCCATACCGTGCTTGCCGCCCGTAGCGTATACCACCCAAAGCAGCAGTGCCATAAGCCCACGCTCTGCCACCAAAAAACAATTTATGGGGAAAATATAGGGTCTGAAATAGCTTAAAACAGCAGAAGCCGTCATAAGCACCGCCAAAAGCAAAACCGCCCCCGACTGTGCAAAACGGGACGTGCGCCGCTTGAAGCTTCTTTCCATTATTTTGCCTACGCTGCCTACGGCGAAACCGGAGGTAACTTGCTTAAAGCCACCCTGAACGGTGTTTGCTGCCTGTGTTTCGCCGTGGGGCTTTTCCGAAGCCTTGCCCATAACTTATATCTCCAAATCAAAAAACTAATCTTCCATCATATCGATGCGGCGCTGATGTCTGCCGCCCTCAAAGGGCGTGGAAACAAACAGCTTTGCCAAGGAAACAGCCTGTTCCTCATTTAGAACTCTGCCGCCCAAACAAAGAACATTGGCGTTGTTGTGACGGCGGGTCATCTCTGCAGAGAAAGCGTCGGAAAGCACAGCCGCCCTTATACCCTTCTGCTTATTGGCGGTCATGGACATACCGATGCCCGTGCCGCAACAGAGTATACCAAGCTCTGCACTGCCCTGCTGTATCTCCTTGCAAAGCGCCTTAGCGTAAACGGGGTAATCAACAGAGGTCTCGCCGTCGTTTGTGCCCATATCCGCTACCTCGTAGCCTTCCGCCTTGAGACTTTGGATTATCGCTTGCTTAATATTGTAACCGCCGTGATCTGCTGCTATGACAATTTTCATTTTTCGTTCTCCTTTTTCAAACGTTCTTCACGTTCTCTTTCTGCCTGAGGTTTTCTTAGATATATAGGAGCTAAGGTCTGTGCATCTACGGTCTGACCTTTTTCCCACTGCCTTGCGGCGCAAACCGCAACGGAAAGTGCGTTTTGATATCTTTCGCAAAGAGCAGGAGGTACAGCCACGCCCGCACCGCTGTGCAGACTTTGATACAATGCCGCACCGTCGCCGCAAAGATAAACTTTGCCTATCTTTTCAATCTCACCGGAAAGCTCTTCCGCAGATATTGCCCTGTCCTCGGTAAGCCGTGTAAGGACGCCGCCCTCACGGCGGAATAAAGCGTTATAAAACACCCCGCGGCGTGCATCCATAAGCGGGCATATAACGCCCTCTGCACCTATGTTTTCCGCCAGCGCCTCCAAAGCGGAGACAGATGCTGCGGGACGGCCGTCAAAGGCAAGGCCCTTAACCGCCGAAACACCGATACGCACCCCGGTAAAAGAGCCGGGGCCTGCGGAAACGGCAAAAAGCTGTACATCGCCTACGGTTTTACCCAAACCTTTAAGCACATCATCGATAAGCGGAAACAAAGTTTCGCTGTGGGTAAGTCCGCTATGTATTGTTGTAAGGGCGTATTTCTTGATCTCGCCGCCCTCGTATATCGCCGCCGCCGCTGTTGCGGTAACGGCACTTGTATCAATCGCCAAAATCAGCATAGATGTGTCTTCCGTTTTCTCCGTCCTTAACTATCCTAACCTTTTTGCGGTCTGTAGGGAGCAGGTCGTCAAAAAGCTCGCTCCACTCGGTAACAATAATACCGCCGCGATCAAAATAGTCGTAAAAGGCAACGGAGTACAGGTCCTCCTCATCCTTTATTCTGTAAAAATCAAAATGATACACCGAATACTCGTCCCCACGGTACTCGTTAACAATGGCAAAAGTGGGGCTGTGTACCAAACGCACGCAGTTTGGCAAAAGCTGCTTCACCAGCCCGCGCACAAAGGCGGTCTTGCCTGCCCCCATCTCACCGTAAAGTGCCAAGGTGTCCCCTGCCTTTAAGGATCTTGCAAGCTCAAAAGCAATATCCTCGGTCTCTGCGGCACTGCTTGAATAATAGCTTTTCTCAGCCATAGCTTCTCCTTAGAACAAACCGTCTATAAATCCGTTTTCGTCAACGTCAATAGCCTCTGCCGCAGGCTTCTTGGGAAGGCCGGGCATAGTCATTATAGGGCCTGCAAGTGCAACCACAAAGCCTGCGCCTGCGGAAACACGAACTTCCTTTATAGATATGCGGTGACCCGTGGGTGCGCCAAGCTTTGCAGGGTCATCGGATATGCTGTACTGAGTCTTAGCCACACAAACGGGAAGATTGCCGTAACCAAGCGCTTCTATCTCGGCAATAGCAGAGGAAGCGGCGGAACTGAAGTCCACACCCTCAGCACGGTAAACACGCTTTGCAAGAGCTTCAAGCTTTTCTTTGATAGAATACTCGTCGGGATAGCTGAAGTTAAGGGTGGAAGGCTCCTCGCAAGCTTCGCAAACCGCCTCAGCAAGCTTAGTTGCACCCTTGCCCCCTTCGGCAAAGCCACGGGCTTCCACAGCCTTTATGCCCTTCTCTGCGCAGTAGTCCTTAACAAGCTGAAGCTCTGCCTCTGTATCCGCATAAAAGTGGTTGATTGCCACAACAACGGGCATACCGAAAGCCTTGAGGCAGTCTATATGAGCGCCGAGGTTGCAAATGCCCTTCCTAAGCGCATCTAAGTTTTCTTCTTTAAGTGCGTCCTTGGCTACGCCGCCGTTATACTTGAGCGCACGGACGGTCGCAACAAGAACTATAGCAGAAGGACGGAGGCCGGAAACACGGCATTTAATGTCCAAAAACTTCTCCGCACCAAGGTCGGCGCCGAAGCCCGCCTCGGTTATGCAATAATCCGCCATCTTTAGGGCAAGCTTTGTTGCCTTAACGGAGTTACAGCCGTGAGCGATGTTAGCAAAGGGGCCGCCGTGGATGATGCAGGGGGTGTTTTCCAAGGTCTGCACCAAGTTGGGCTTAAGTGCCTCTTTAAGCAAAGCAGTCATTGCGCCCTGTGCGTTAAGGTCACGGCAGTAAACAGGACTGCCGTCGTATTTATATGCAACGAGAATATTGCCGAGACGCTTCTTCAGATCTGCCAAGTCCTCCGCCAAGCAAAGCACCGCCATAATCTCGGAAGCAACGGTTATCATAAATCCGTCCTCACGGGTTACGCCGTCCGCCTTGCCGCCAAGGCCTATAACCACACTGCGAAGTGCACGGTCGTTCATATCCATAACTCGCTTAAAAATAACACGCTTGGGATTAATACCAAGGCTGTTGCCCTGTTGGAGATGGTTATCCAGCATTGCGCAAAGCAGATTGTTTGCGCTGGTTATGGCGTGGAAGTCACCTGTAAAGTGCAGATTGATATCTTCCATAGGCACTACCTGAGAGTAGCCGCCGCCTGCCGCACCGCCCTTTATGCCGAAAACGGGGCCAAGGGAAGGCTCACGCAGGGCGATAATAGCCTTTTTACCTATATGCTCCATTGCCTGACCCAAACTTACCGTAGTGGTGGTCTTACCCTCACCTGCAGGAGTGGGGCTTATGGCGGTAACAAGCACCAGCTTGCCGTTCGGACGGTGGGCAAAAGCCTTTTCCACATCATCGGAGAGCTTTGCCTTATACTTGCCGTAAAGCTCAAGCATTTCGGGATCTATCCCCAATTGCGCAGCAACCTGTGTAATGGGCAGCATCTTTGCTTCTCTTGCAATTTGAACATCCGTAAGCATAACACACCTCGTTATTTTAAAATTTTATCAACCGTTCCGTCGCCCTCCGCAACGGATACACCTAAAAGTTCTTCTGCCGCTTTGCCTATAAGAGCAAAGCTTGCGCCCTCTCCAAGGTCAAGGGGCTTGATGTGACTACCGTATATCAAAAGCGGCGTGTACTCCCTTGTATGGTCGGTATGACCGTAGCCGGGGTCACAGCCGTGGTCGCCGCTTATCATCAGCACGTCGTCGGGGCGCATACCTTTTATAAAGCCCTCAAGCCAAGCGTCAAACTCACGGGCGGCGGCGGCATAGCCCGACACGTCCCTGCGGTGACCGTATATCATATCAAAATCCACCAAGTTAACAAAGCACAGCCCCTCGAAGTCTTCGGACTGTATACGGCTTGTAAGCTCCATACCCTCTTTGTTGCTCTTGGTCTTATAGGCGGCGGTGATACCGCTGCCTGCAAAAATATCATTTATCTTCCCTACCGCTATAACAGACAAACCCTTATCGCTTATGCGGTTAAGAGTAGTGTCACAGGGCGGTGCAAGCGCATAGTCCTTGCGTCGGGGTGTGCGCTGAAAGTTACCCGCCGCACCCGTAAAGGGACGTGCTATCACTCTGCCTACGCCGTGCTTGCCCTTAAGCATCTTGCGGGCAACGGCGCAGTACTCATAAAGCTCCTCCACGGGAATAACGTCCTCGTGGGCGGCTATCTGGAACACGCTGTCAGCAGAGGTGTAGACGATAAGGTCGCCCGTTTTTATATGCTCTTCCCCGTAGTCCTTTATAACCTCCGTACCGGAATAGGGCTTGTTGCAAATGACGTTTTTACCCGTAAGTGCGGTAAACGCCTGTATAACCTCATCGGGGAAGCCTTGGGGATAGGTAGGCATAGGGCGCTCCGAAACAACACCGCAAATTTCCCAATGACCTACTATAGTATCCTTGCCTTTGGACTTTTCCGCCAAGCGGCAATATGCCGCCTTGGGGTCATCCACGCCGCCGCCCACGCCCTTTATATTGTAAAGCCCAAGGGATTTAAGTGTGGGCAGGTCAAAGTCTTTAAGACTGCGAAGGGATGCGAGGGTGTTTGCGCCGCTGTCGCCGTAATCGGCGGCGTCGGGCATTGCGCCTATACCAAAGCTGTCAAGGATTATAAGGAAAACACGCTTTGTTTTCATTTTGCAAAACCCTCCCCCCATTTGCATAATAGCAGAAAACCAAAGCTTTGTCAATGCCCGCTTTGCTTTTACAGTTTGGGCTTGACAAGTATACAATAATAATGTATAATATACGCATAAATTGCGGTGATATTCCGCAGAAAATTTTTATTAAGAGGAGAACTTTGTTATGAAAAAGTTTTTAAGCATTATCCTTGCAGTACTTATGGTAGCATCTTTGTTTATCCTCACCTCCTGCGGTGAAGATGAAAAGATCGGCGTAGGCGTACAGAACGGTACCACCGGCTTTTCTTATATGAAAGGCGATGCCGACTGGGGCTTTGAAGGTTTTGACAATGTAGAAACCAAGGGGTACGAAAACGGCGGTCTTGCTATGGCAGACCTTATGTCCGGCAACATTCAATACGTTGTTATCGACGGCGACGTTGCAAGAGAGCTTTCTGCGGCTAACAAGGGCACCAAGGTTATAGAAATACCCCTTACCACCGAGTCCTACGGCGTAGCAGTTGATAAGAATCAGGCCGACCTGCTTGCAAGCATCAACACCGTACTTGCTGAAAACAAGGACGCTGTTCAGGCTATATTTGACAAGTATGCAGATGTAAACGATGATAACTCTTCCGCTTGGGAAGGTGCAACCATCCCCGCAGGCACCGTTGACCCCGCAAAGGCTGACAAGCAGCTTGTTGTTGCTACAAACGCTGCATTCGCTCCCTTTGAATTTAAGGTTGGCAGCGAATTTGCAGGCATTGATATGGAAATTGCAAAGCTTATTGCTGACAAGCTTGAAATGGAGCTTGTAATTGTTGATATGGAATTTGACTCCATCACCACCGCTCTCGGCAAGAACAATGTTGACGTTGGTTTGGCAGCAATGACCATCAACCCCGCACGTGAAAAGGTTGTTTCCTTCAGTGCTCCTTACTACACGGAAGCTTATCAGGTTATCATCTGCAAAGAAGATGACAAGACCTTTGACGACTGCAAGACCACAGACGACGTTGTAAAAGCACTTAAGGAGCTTGGCAAATAAACTATGCAAGCAAAATGGGAAGTATTTTATGATAAGTTTATAGTCTATGACGGTTGGGAAACCGTTGTAGACGGTCTTATCGCCACATTACAAATAGCTGTTTCCGGCTTACTGATAGGTATAGTTTTGGGCACGCTTATTGCGGCCGCAAAGGTTGTACCTAAGACAAATTTTGTTGCCAAATTTTTATCCGTTATTTGTGACATATATGTGGGGTTCTTTCGCGGAACCCCCATTGTTGTGCAATTGCTTATAGGGTATTTTGTTCTTTTCCCTGCACTTGGCGTGCAGATGAAAGCGCTTAATGCGGCAATTGCCATTTTCGGTATGAACAGCGGCGCTTATATATCCGAGATAATGCGAAGCGGTATACAGTCTGTTGACCCAGGTCAGCTGGAGGCATCGAGAGCTGTGGGCCTTAGCTTCAGCGTTTCTATGATAAAGGTAGTAATACCCCAGGCAATAAAGAACATTCTGCCCACCTTGGGTAACGAGTTTATTGTGCTTATCAAAGAGACCTCGGTTGCCAGCTTTATTACCGTTGTTGACCTTACCAAAGCGTTTAAGGACATTGCAAGCTCTAACTATGAGTACATAATCCCCTACTGTATGCTTGCTTTGGTATACTTGGTATTGGTTGTAATCATCACCCTTGGTCTTAAGCTGTTGGAAAGGAGGTTGGCGAAAGTTGATAGAAGTCGTTAACCTTAAAAAGGTTTACGGTAAGCTTACCGTCCTTGACAACATAAGCGAAAAGATAAACGCAGGTGAAAAGGTGGCTATCATCGGCCCCTCCGGTAGCGGCAAAAGCACATTCCTGCGTTGCCTTAACTGTTTGGAGGACCCTACTGCCGGCTCTATATTCTTTGAGGGTAAGGATTTGGCTGACCTTAGCGTTAACATTAACCTTAGCCGCCGCCATATCGGTATGGTGTTCCAGCAGTTTAATTTGTTTAACAACAAGACCGTGCTTGACAACATTGCAATGGCGCCCATCCTTGTAGCAAAGGAAGAACGCAGAAAAGCAATGCGCCATAACCTTGCCGTGAAGATAAGCAACATTTTCCGCAAAGAAAAGAAGCAGACTGAAGCGGTGCGCAGCAAGGACTCTATAAAAAAGGAAGCCTATGAAAATGCAATGCGCCTGCTTAAGCGCATCGGCTTGGAAGACAAGGCGAAGAATTATCCCTCCACCCTCTCCGGCGGACAGAAGCAGCGTATAGCCATAGTCCGCGCCTTGGCGATGAACCCCAAGGTTATGCTGTTTGACGAGCCTACAAGCGCACTTGACCCCGAGATGGTTGGCGAGGTGCTTGACCTTATCAAGCAGGTTGCCGACGAGGGGATGACCATGGTTATTGTTACCCACGAGATGGGCTTTGCCCGTGAGGTGGCTGACAGGGTGCTGTTTATGGATAAGGGACAGATTATAGAGCAGGGCTCGCCCGACGAACTGTTCGGTAGTCCCAAGCATCCCAGACTTGTGGAATTTTTATCAAAAGTTTTGTAATAACAATGCGCCCCAAAATGGGGCGCAAGCTTTTATAGGAGGTTTTGACGATGAAAAGGCGTGCGTTTTTATTGCTTAGCTTACTTATGGCTATAGTCCTTACGTTTTCTGCCTGCGGCAACGGCGAAGCTCCCCGTGACGATTGGGAAGAAAACCTTAAGGACTTACCCTCGGACTTTAACGAAAAGCTTGAAGGCGACAAAAGCGAGGAGACTTCCGTTTATACAGAAGAAAGCTCTGCGGCAGAGTCTTCAGAAGAGCAAGCACCTGTAAGCGTGGGGACAGAACGATATTCTATGGCGTATTTTTTCCTCATCGGTGAGGACGGCTTGGGAAGCGAAGGCTTTGACAATTTTGACATCAAGGAATACGATTCCGCCGAGCTTGCAACAGAGGCACTGGTTGACGGCAAAATAAATTATGTTGTATGTAACGGCACTACAGCCGACCAGCTTGCTTTGGGCAGTGAGCTTAAAGTAATAAACATCCCTTTAGCACCTGAAAATTTCGGGATAGCGGTAGACAAGGCACAACCGGAGCTTTTGGAGGAGATAGACACCGTTTTGTCGGAAGAAAATGCTGAGATAGAAGCTATATTCGAAAAATACAAGGACGTTGACTACACAAACGCCGAGCTTTGGAGCGGTGACATCTACATTTCTCCGGAGATAGATGAAGCCAAGGATCAACTTGTTGTTGCCACCAACGCGGCGTATGAGCCCTTTACCTTTAAAGTGGGCGACGGTTTCGCAGGTGTCGACATAGAAATATCAAAGCTTGTTGCGGATAAGCTTGGAAAAGAGCTTGTTATAGTGGATATGGCCTTTGAGGACCTTATTGACTCCGTGGGTAAAAACGGTATTGATATGGCAGCGGCGGCAATTACTATCAGCCCCGACCGTGAGACTCTTGTATCTTTCAGCTCCCCTTACTATACCGAGGCATATCAGCTTATCATCTGCAAAAAAGATGACACGGCATTTGACGAATGCAAAACAACCGAGGACGTTTTGGCTGTACTTAATTCCTTTAACAGAGGGTAGAATATATGAAATTGTCGCTTATTAAAGACAACGAGATAAACGAAGAAATAGTACAAAAGATAGTGTTTGACGGCGTGGAGGACAAAAGCGGAGAGAAGGGCGACTGTATGCTGGTCCTTGGCGGAATGTGTCCGCTGATAGACCGTGTACCCAAGGCGGCGGAGCTTTACAGGTTAGGGCTTTGCGACAGGGCGGTATTTTCCGGCGGGGTGTATTGGGACACGGTGTACGGCAATATGACCGAGGCGGACAGTATGGCAAGATTAGCCCACGAGCTGGGGATGCCCGAGGAAAGTATAATCCGTGACAATCTTGCCACCACCACCGAGGAGAATATGGTTTGCGGCGCTTTTGCTATCGGCAGAGAAATGGGCTATGAAAAGGCAAAGCGCATACTGCTTATAACATCCCTTTATCACATGAAGCGCAGTAAGCTAATAGCCGACCTGTACCTGCCTCCCTATATGGAAAGCCTGTGTTGCCCCGCCTACGGCTACATCACGCCCGATGACTGGCAGACGGACAGCGAGAAAAAGCGTAAGGTTATCCGTGAAGTGAGTATGACACGTCTGCTTATAGAGCAGGGATTTATACCCGATATAGAGATTTAAGGAGAAAAAGCTATGATAATAAGACAGGAAAGGCCCGAAGATTTTGACATCATCGACCAAATACACGACAAGGCTTTCGGCCACGATTGGGAGAGTAAACTTATACGCAACCTGCGCACAGAGGAAGGCTATGACCCTACCCTGTCCTTGGTTGCAGAGCACGAGGGACAGGTCGTTGGCCACATTTTGTTCAGCCGTGTAACTATCGAGTCGCCCATAGGCAGTCACCCTGCCCTTATCCTTGCGCCCTTGGCGGTGTTTAAGGAATACCGCGGTATTAAGGCAGGCACTATGCTTGTAAGCGAGGGCATACGCATTGCCAAGGCGCGTGGCGAGACTATTATGTTGGTGTACGGTCACAGGTTTTACGAGCGCTTTGGTTTTACCCTTGCCCACGAGAAGGGTATATTCCGCCCCAACCCCATGAAGGGCGAGCTCGTGCGTATTTTGGAGATAGAGCCGAATGCCGCCGACGGTGTTATGGGCGTTATAAAATACCCCGTGTCCTTCCGTCCTTTGATAGAGGAATGGTATAAATAAGCATTAAAAGGGAAGCCGAAAGACTTCCCTTAATTTATTCCACTTTTGTTACCGTGCCATCCTCTGCCACTTGCAGGATAAAGCTTTCCACCTCTTCGGGACAGGTGGGGTAATGGGTGATGATATCCACCTGTGCCGTACCCGCTTTAAGCCCTACAAAATAAACGTTAGCGCCCCTGTCACGCATACCGCACTCCATCTCCGGCACGGGTATGGGATAGCTGTAATGCTCAAGCGCTCCCTCAGGCTTTATCTCAAAACGGCAGGATGCCCCCGTCATAAGTCCCGGACGACGGTATCGGTACGCCTTTTCCACATCAAAGGGATATGTCTTTTTTACCGGTTTTTTTAACATTTTAAAAAGCTTGAACACACTTTCTCCTCCCCCACAAGTGAAAACTTTTTAGTCTTTCCAAACAAAATTATAGTTTATTGCCTCACCGCCGTCAACGAGGATATTTTGCCCTGTGCAAAAGCCGTTGGTTACGGTAAGGAAGTACGCCCACTCTGCAATCTCTTCAGGGGTAGCCCACCTTTTAAGAGGGGTCTCCTCCATGATCTGCGCCCACAGCACGGAGTCGTTTACCACGCAGTCATTAAGCGGGGTAAGCACTCCGCCCGGGTCAAGGCTGTTGCAGGTTGCGCCGTATTTTGCCACCCGCATTGCCACGTTCTTTGTATATGCAAGGACGCCGCCCTTGCTGGCGCAGTATTCGGGAAACTCTGCCCCCGTGTGTCCGCTGGCAGAGCCGATGTTTAGGATAGATTTTATGTTTTCCTGCACACCGTAACGCTCGGTTATATGGATAAGCGCCTTAAGGTTTATATCGATATCGTCCTCGTTTTGGGTGCCTGCATTGTTTATTAATATATTTACGCCGTCTATGTTGGGCAGGTTTTCATAGTCCCTCACGTCGCACACACAATGGGTATAAGCGGCGTGAACGATACTTGCTTCCTGCCTGTCGATGCCCACCACCGTATGTCCGTTTTGCAAAAATTTTTCAGCTATGGCACGTCCTATGCCCTGCGTGGTGCCCGTTATTAAAACCTTCATTATTCCACCGCCTTGTTGATAAACTCCAGATACTCCTTGCCCACCCTGTTTTTTCGCCATTTTTCCGTTATGCGATAGCCGATGGGAGAGAATACAACCTCCATAACCAGCTCTGCCACCGCACCTGTCAGCGCACACATAGCGCATTGAAGCACCGTCCAGCTGAAGCCGTCCCAAAAGATGGGAGCAAAGCCCACGAATACAATAACAGAAAACAAAAAGTTATCTATAAACTGACCGATAAAGGTGGAAACATAGCTGCGCAAGGCAAAGGCAAGCTTTCCGTTAGGGTTGTGCTTGAAGGCGCCGCCCACGAAATGGTTAAGTCCGTTGTTGATCGCCGCAGAGGTGAGAAACGCCACCGTGCTTCCCAACAAAATGAACCAAGTACCGCCGAAAATACCGTCAAATCCGCTATAATCCGCCGCCGTGGAAGGAATAGCACTTGCCACAAAAAAGATGAGACAGGTAAGTAAATTAATTGCGGCGGCAAGGATGGAAATGCGGTTGGATGCCCCCGGCCCGAAATGCTTGGTAACGATGTCCATACACATAAAGGACAGCCAAGATATTAAAATTCCGCCGTCAAGAGCTATCCAGTCCAGCTTAAGCAGGGTTTTGTTGGCAAGCAGGTTCATACAGATAACGCTTACCACAAACAGAGTAACCACCGTAGAGGGTATATTCCTAAGCAATACCGTGGTTTGCTCTTTTTCTTTTTTAAGCCATGCTTTTATTTTACACATTTGGCAAAAGTAACCTTTCTTTAGGTTTTATACAGCTACAGTATAGCGCAAAGCAACCGCTCTGTCAACAAAAACAAAAGGAAGCTTGCCGAGAAGCTTCCTTTAATACAAATTTATTCAAACTCTGTAAACACAAAGGATGCGTAATCCTCCCCATAAAGAAGGCTGCTGCCGTCTGCATGGGTAAGCACAAGCTTGTCACCCTCCATACGCCACTCAAATACCATCGTGTACTCGGCACTGGCCTCGTTTCTGCCTGTAAAGGTGATAACACCGTCTGTCTTCTCCCAAGTGCCGCTGACTGTAGATATAATATCGGATGCCACATAGCCTACGGAATAGGTAAAACCGCCGTCGTCGTCAAGACGCAAAAGCAATGCAAAGGTTTCGTTATTGCTGTTAGTATACTCACCGTACCAATCCCAGCTCGTAGCCATAGGGTCAGGCGCGCTTTCTGCCGCTTCACTACTCTCTTCTTCACTTGCCATGGAACTTTCTTCACTCTCTGAGGAAACAGCTTCACTGCTTTCTTCCTCGCTTATAGCGGAGCTTTCATTGCTTGCTGCGGAAACGGCTTCACTGCTTTCTTCGCTTACTGTAGAGCTTTCTGCTGCGTTGTCCTTGCTTTCTGTCTTTTCATCGTCTCCGCCGCAAGCAGTTAAAACCAAGCCTAAGCACAAAAATGTTATTAATAATTTCTTCACTGTCCTTTTCTCCTTATCCCTGTTTTCGTATATAAACGCCGCCCTTATCACGGTAGACCTTGCCGTTTATTATAGAGTATAAAATCAAGTTGCCGTCCTTAAACTCGTATTCGTACATTGCAGTACCGTTGACAAAAATTTGTCTGCCCTTGGTTTTAATTCTGTTTCTCTGCCCCAACAATACAAACGGTTTAGCTTTTTAATTATTGGTTCGCCATTCGTTGTAATCCGCCTCGTAATAGTACCAGCCCTTTACGGAAAGATGCTTAGTAGCAGTCAAAAACTCTATTTGCGGTCTGCCGTCGGGGGCATAGCATATTCCTGCCTCAAAACCGTGCATATATGTCCATCTGACAAACCGCACCGTCGCCCCTTCTTTTTTGATCTCTTTGTAGCCGTGTTTGTCAAACAGATATTCAACCTCGTTTAAAACGGCGGTATCTCTAATGATTTTTCTGTTCGTTGCAGAGTCATAACCGCTGTCATCGCTAAGACAAAAGTCTGTAAGCCCACTGTTTGACAGATACTCCGCCACTTGTTCCAAATGCGCCTTGTCGTTTTCTAAATATTTCGCCGCCTTCTCTTCCTTCGGGGTGGACAACGCATCGATACACAGCCAAGCGACAAGCCCTATTATAATTAAAACTACAACTATAAGGACTGTTCTTTTCATAAATCACCCTCCTTAATATTAGTTGAGAACCTTTTGCTTTGATGCTTTGTTTATCAGCGATATGTTGCCATTAAATTTGACTTACCTGTTTTAAAATCCAAGTAAACCTTTTCTTCGGTTCTTATGCCTACCGCAGGAATTATATATCCATCACCGAAAATCTCAGGAGCTAAAGTTATTTGTATTTTGTCTCCCTCAGATATTTCTTTAAAATATCCGTTGCGTTCCAAAACATCGCCGTTGGCTTTGTTGATTTCTACGCAACGTTCATACTGCACAGTTTCTTTATCATCAAATTCAACGTTCAAAAGATAATAATCGTCTTCCTTAAAAAATCTCGGTTCGGCAATAACCGTGGCGGTTAAAACTATATAATTCTCATCCGTCTCGTAATACTCTTTTTCTCTCGCCCTCCAAGATGCTTCGAAAAGCATACATGATGACAAAACAGAGACGGTCAAAACAAGTGTTATCGCAGATATTATAATTTTGAAATTCATAAAAACCTCCTGAGCAAAGACGTTAACAATGCTGTGCTTATAAAAGTCTTACAACTATTAAACGCCTAAAAGTGCCGTTTTTGCAAAAAACTTTTCACACAGCTCTTCCTTGTTATGTCGGAAAACACTATGCTTCAAATATATCAATGCTAAGCGCCTTTTTTAGCTTTCTTATTGCAAAACGGGCACATACCACAATCAAAAGGTGGTACAACACCATCATCAAAATCCCTATCGCCCAAATACATAAACAAAAGACAAATGCAAAACGTAGGTCGGTATGCCGCCCGGCAACAAAGCAGAACAAGCCCAAAGCAAAAAACAGCAGAGCTAAAATATACTGACTTGTTTTTTGCACTGCGCTGTACTTAGGGGTTACCACTATACGGGTTATACCGCTCGACTCGTAAAACTTACCCTTCAAAACGATACGGGGTATACCTTTACTGCCGAAGATATAATTTCTTTCTATTTCAAAGGCGTTTTTATCCACGTCGCCGTTAAAAAAGCAACCGTCAAGGCTTGAACCCAAGATTGCCTGAAGCTCAAAACGAAAAGTGTCTTCCGAATAAGGGCTTGTATATTGATATTTTTTCATACACTTTCCGCCTTTCGCACAATTATTATATCGCGTCGCTTTATGAAAATCAATAGGGCAGTATAGATACCCATAAACACCGGCAAACGTCTCCGCCTACCCGCTTATTTTTTAAACAGTGCAAAAAAGTCCTCGTCGTACAACACTTTATATCCGAAAAGGCTGTCACCCGAATTAATGTAACCAAGCTTAAAATCCGTATAGGTAAGGGCTTTGGGCTTAGGGTATATGAGCAGGATTTTTTCGCCCTCTCCTTTTTCGGGATTGATGTAAAGCCGCTTCCTTGCAACACGTGTCTCACGCCTGTAGTCCTTGGAATGTTCAGGTTCCGTACCCGAATTGTAGTAGACGTTAAAAAACATATTGTTGTATGCACGCACCTCGGCAAAGTAACGGTCTTCTGCTTTTTCTATATTCCAGCGGCCTCTTACAACGGGGAAGGCAAGGACGGCAACCTCGTAGCTTTTTTCCTTTGTTTTAACAAAAAAGTTAGGTTTGCCCTTTTCCCCAAAGGCTATTGCCGAAAACTTGCGAACATATTCCACCCTTATATCACCGCCGTTCAGCTTTTTAAGTTGGCGGCTTAAGGACAGCAACTTAAAGCAGAAGCGAATATAATTAAACATAGCACGCAACACAATAAAGCCGCCGAAGATGATAAGAACCGTTACGATTGCATCAAGAAGTCCCATTTTGTTGCCCCCTAATCCTTGTGTCCGTCACATTTAAGCCTGTACGGGCATTTTAAGAAATCTGTAGATACCTACCGAATCCCCAACCTTAAGGTCCTTGAGGGCGCCTGTAAACTCAAACTCAAAATACTTTGTTTTCCCGTTCTCAAAACGGACTTCCAAGGTAAAATCCGTCTTTACGTATTGACCTGTTCTGCGGGCGTATGTGCCGGGGTTGGTAATGGAATGCTTCTCTTCAAAGTCGCTCATGGACACAACGGTTCCATACCTACGGCGGGGCAAAACGAAACAATAAATCCTTGTATATTTAATTATGAAGAAAAACGCTACAACGTATATGCCGTAATAAATCTTACCGTCTTCCAGCTTGCCTGCCGTAAAAGCAACAAATGCCGCCAGCGCAAGAAAAAGCGCAAAGAACGCAAGAACCGCCTTCTTCTCTGCCCTTATTTGTTCCCTTATTGCTTCTTCTTTGTTATACATATAAATCCTCCTTAGAACGGTTAGGTAATCTTTTTTAATATTTTAGCTTGAAACGAAGAAAAAATAAATAACAAAAACAGCAAAATAAGGGGGTTTATTTTAATGCTTCCGTATTGTCCTCGGAGTATTCTATCTCCTCCGATATTATGCTTGCCAGGACTGCAAGCTCTGTTACGGTCTTAGCGTTTTCCGTGACTGCAAGGGACGCCAACAGCCTTTCGCAAAACAGGCAAAAGCCAAGACGGAAAGAAAAATCCTCCTCGTCATAGGCTTCGGTACAGTGGCGGTAGATGAAATACGCCAACGCCCTTTCAAGATATTCGTCCATGCCCTCGGGACGCTTCTTTACGGAATAGTTCCCAAACAAGTCCCTGTGGGCGCTGTCAAGATACTCAAGACCGTTTATTCTTTCAAGCCACTTACCGTCCTCGCCTGCATCTATTCCGTATATGCGGTAGATGTTTGCAAGCCTTGTATTGTAATCTAAGCTGTGGTCCTGCAGTAGTGTGTATAGCTTTTTCCGTTCTTCCCGTCCGTCAAAGTATATTTCGTATTCTTCGGCGTCCACCATACCCACTTCTTCAAAAGTGTCATAGTTTGGGGAAGACAAAATTATCCTTGCCGCCTCTCTGCAGGACATACCAAGTCCCAGCTCGCATACCTTGGTGTAATTGTAAAATCTGGGGTGCTCTCGGCAAATATCGCAAAGATAATCTTCCCCCACGTTGAGGATAATGTTACACAGCCCCTTCTCGTCAAGGTGAGGGCATCTGTCGCCGGCGCAAAGCTTAAAGTGGGGTACATCTTCCGTCGATATGCTGTTTATAATGCTTAAGCCGTAGCCGCCAAGCTTTTTGTATTTTTCATAGCTTTCTTCGTCAATATCTATTTCCCAACCGATGCAACAGCTGTGGTCGCATTTGTCTGCGATGCATTCAAAATTATTGTAATACTCAGGTGCGTAAAGCTTCATAATCCGTGCCTTTATAACCGTTATAGTAGTATTTACATTATAGCAAAAAGCACCTGCAGAGAGCAAGTGCTTTTTAAATATATTTTTAATTTATATACCATTTTGGAACAACACTGCTCATATCACCGTACCAATCAAGAACGTCTGCCGCAAGCTTTCGCATTATATCCACCTCGCCGTCTCCAAAGGGGATGGCCCAAGGCAGGGATGAAAGTATGCCGGCGGTAACGTAGAGTGCTAAAAGAGACCAAAAGTTTTGGGGTGTCTTTCCGTCAAAGTACCCATCAATTCTGCCTTTGGCAAACACAGGGCTTACGGCAACGTCCCATGTTATAGGTTTAATGTCCTCCCACGGGTCTCCGAAATCGTTTCTGTCAAAGAAGTCTATAATATACAGCTTCTTATCCTTGCCTATCATCATATTCCCCACGTGATAGTCGCCGTGCTGATAGGTCAAGGGGCGGTTGGCTAAAAGATGTCTGTTGCTATCCACAAATTTGACAAGCTGATCTCCCTTTTCGTATTTAAGGGGACAGCTTCTGTATTTTTCAAGCTTGGCATCAAGCTTTTTGTTGTATCTTTCCTCCCAATCGGGAAGTCCTTCGGGTGCAGGGATGGAGTGGAGCATTTTTTGAATACGCCCTGCTTCTACACCGTAGGCATAAAGCTCCGCTTCTGAACAATGGGGCAAAACGTCTCTGGCATCCTCGCCGTTTATCCAGCTATATACGCTGTAAACACCGTCCTCGCACACCCAAAAATCCACAGGCGTACACATAGGTATACCGAGGGAGGCTACCTCTTTTGCCATTGCGTACTCAGCCTTTTTGCGCTCGGCTTTTTCTATGGGGGATATGCGAAGCAGGTATTTGTTGCCGTCTGCGTCCACAGCGCAAAACTTCCTATCACCCGACCAGCCTTTGTGTATTTCGGTTTTACTGACAAAGTTGATCACGCCGTTCCCTCCTTTTTATGTATTCATTTAGTTGGCGCTTCGTGCGTATTACCGTGGTTTTGTCTTTGTATTGGTTTTCTATGTCTTTGTAATGCTGTCTTCTCTTTTTTGTCCTGCCGCCAAAGAGGACAAAGCTGATAAACTCAAAATTTAAGCTGTGTGCGTAGCCCTTTTTGCGGTATTCCTTTTCTCTTTTTATAACGCCCCACAGGCATCTTAGCCTACCCGGCTTTACTATTATTATTTCATCAGCCGCCAAAAGCCTTTCTTTTTGGTAAAGAGCGCTATAGTTGCCGTCTATTATCCAGCTTTCCTTCTCCATAAAAAGGGCAACCTGATTAAGGACGAGAGTTTTATCCTTTGCTACCCAGTTTTTATCATATTTAACGGTATCAAGATGCATTACGGGGATACCGTAATGCTCTGACAGCTTATCCGAAAGATAGCTTTTTCCACCGCCTGAGTAGCCAAATACTGCTATTTTCATCTGTGTACCCCATCTTTCGCAAAAGTACAGAGAGTGTAACACAAAGTATCTTAAAAGTCAATACCTTGTACAAAAACTGCCGCGATTTTCTCGCGGCAGTTTTCGTGATAATTATTTTACTTTAGTGATGCCTTAAAGGCTTCGTATTCCTCTTCAGTGCCCTTGAAAATGAATTCCTGATTATCCGATATAATAAAGTTGTCGTTCATGCCGCAGTCAATGCGCATAAAGCGCTTTGCCAGGTAGCCTTCCCTTGTAAGATTAAGCTCGTCATACTCCCAAGTGTTGCCTATCTGTATGGGCATATACGAGTCGTCGGCTGCAGGCACCTTGAAGCTTACAAGCTCGGCGGTGGAATCAAGGCTTTTGCCCCATATACAACGGAAACGGACCAAGCCTACACCTTTGGCAAACCAATATTCCTTAGTACCGCAAAAGGTATATTGATAGTTATGCTTCATGTAATAGTCATCGTCCATACCTGCCTTTTCGCAAACCACCGTAAGCTTTATCGTATCCGTAAACACCCCTGCGGCAGTAGTAACCGTGCCGCCTTCCGTAACGCTTACGTTTGCCGTTATATCATCGCCAAGGTCTTTGGTTTCGGTATACCCTATCACCCATTTTTTGTCGTACATACAGCCGAATATTCGTTGCAGATAGCGGAAAGGCTTTACACCGAAGATACGGTTTTCTTCGCCTCTCGAACCAAAGCAGTACGGGGAGAAGGTATACAAAGCGTTTTCGCCGTAATGGTATACGGAGGAGTTTTCCTTTGCACGAATATAGCCCGTATTAATAGACGACGGGCAGAAACGCCATCCATTTTTGTGATACTCTGAAAAACGGCTGAGCGCCTCTATACCGTTGAGAGCCGCAAAGGTTGCCGTTTGGTTGGTATTTACACGCACGGCCTGCCTTAAAGCCTCCACAGCCTCGTCAAGCTTCCAGGCGCCGCATAGCTGTTCACCCTGCCCAATATAATAGTCGCTGTCCAAAGCACAGCATTGTTCGTAGTTTTTACGGAAATTGACGTAGGATAGGGTTGACAAAGTAGCTCTTGCGCCGTCCGTCCAAACTATCTCATATTCAATGCATTGATAAAGGTAATCGGGCAGATCAGAATTGACGTAGTACCAACGGTTACCTACCCCAAAGGGGAAATATCCGTTACCGCCGACTATGTTATATCCATCAAGCA
The DNA here is from genome assembly GCA_015064945.1 of Oscillospiraceae bacterium. Classification (GTDB taxonomy): domain Bacteria; phylum Bacillota; class Clostridia; order Oscillospirales; family CAG-382; genus SIG636. The sequence continues at coordinate 23,439 of SVRF01000034.1, forward strand.
GATACGATTCCGTGTCACCGTTCTCCTCGGCAAAGGTTGCCTTAACAAGTCCAACGTCCTTTTCATACCACGCATCGGAAACGCAGTCCTCTGCCGTGCATCTAACGTGCATACAGCTTTTGAATATGCCTGCAGGTGTTTCTACGACCGCATCCATACTGACAAGTGTCAGGGTTGTTCCGTTTACATCGATATAGCTTTGCCCTACCGACATAGACAAATCGTAAAACACCCTGCCTGCCAAGGACACGTAGTAATGTATAGAGTCCCATTTGTGTTTTTCATAAAGTACCGGCGGAGTGCTAAATCCCGGTTGGCTTACAAATATCAATTTGCCGTCTTTCTTCATACAGGTTTCCGACACTACGCTGATTCCCATAGTAGGGTCGTCGGTGTTTTCTATAGCCAGCTTCAGGTTTTTAATACCGCACAGCGCACAGGCACGGTAAACTTCGTCCTCATTACAAAGCCTTACGCATTCTTCAAAATCCGCCATCCCGTCTTCCAATTTCTTCAAACGCACGTTGGCGGCACCACGCCAGAACATAATAGTTCCCAGCTCATTAGCCGCACCAAGTGCCTTTAGCTTTGGGATAGCCTCCTCGTCTATTATGCGTAGCTTCCCCTCGTTATCATCGTCATCGGTAGCAAGGATTTTATCCACCAAAAGCGAAGCTATAACCTTTGCGTTGCTTCCTTTTTCAGCCGCATCCTTGGCTTTTTCCATAATAACAGGGTCTTCGTTTTCCTGATAAGCCTGCATTAAGTACACGTCTGCCAGTACAGCTTGTTTTTCCGCAGATTCGGGCAACATACCGGCAAGCTTTTCCGCTTCGGCAAGCAATGCATCAAAGCCTTCAAAGGAGGCTCCGTTAAGGGCGTAGTAATACTCAAGCTGTTTAAGCTTGGCACGCAACATTTTATCAAAATTTTCGTT
>SVRF01000035.1 GCA_015064945.1 Oscillospiraceae bacterium
GAAGCTATTATAAGCTGTGCAACACGCAGAGACAGCCTAAGCACGTCATCCGATTCTTTTCTGGAACCAAGCATAGCGCCGGGCTGAGCACCGCCGTGACCGGGGTCTATAATAAAGGTAGCGGAGTTAATAGTGCCGCCCGTTACGCTGGAAGCGGCATCAGCCCTAACAAACAGCTTGTCAGAGGGTGTTACAGCCGCCAAGGAAAGAATAAAGCAAAGGGAAAATACAACACACAAAAAACGTTTGATCATAATTGCCTCCTAAAAATTATCGTGTATGATAAAACTTTTGCATATTTCTTCGAGACAATGAATAAAAATGCAACATCACTAACAATAACACATAAGACACTTTTAAGTCAATGACGGATAGTTAGAAAAACGCAAGCGTTTTTTGTGCGTTTTGCACAAGGCTCTGTGCTGTTGAAAATACACATCTGTTTTAAAAAACGGAAAAAATACCCGTGGCGAAATGCCACGGGTCAAGCTGATGACAAACTTGTCATCAGCTTGGCAGAGTGCTGAGCAAGAGTGCTCACACCACCCCATTGCTCACTTCGTTCGCAACGGGGGCCCCGAAAACTGTACATAGGTACTGTAAGCCGAGGTTCGTTTTGAACGAAAAATACAATGTAATGCAGAAAAGTCAGGGAGTGCGTCCCTGACTTTTCATCTTTGTGTGTAATTATATTTTTCTTTTTTCGTGATCTGTGCCTTTGTCAGCGGTCTGAGGCGTGGAAACGCCACGGTTGTCAACAATTAATTTCCTGATAAAATTTCTTACATTCAGTCTTTTCTAAAATCCAAACTATTCGTACAGTTTGTTGGCACCGCTGCAATGCTTCCTTATCGTAAGATAGTCGGTGGTGTTAACTATGTTATCGCCGGTAACGTCGCCTGCACAGTCAAATGCGCTGGAGAAGTCGGCACCCTTGTTTATAAGCTTCTTTGCGCAAACAAGGTCAGTGGTGTTTACTGCGCCGTCGCCCGTAACGTCACCGGGCACTATTATGGTTGCAGAATCAATAAGTCCGCCTGTGCTGTTCAAATACTTAACAACACAACCCGTGCCGCCTATTGCATCATCGGAAAGCAGAACGCCGTTTGCGGAGAAGATTTTAACGCTGCACTTAAACTCTGCCGCTATTGCTGTTGCCTTAGCACCGGATGCCCTAACGGTAACAAAGTTGTTGTCCAGACTGTATTCGGAGCCGTCAACCAAAACGAAGGAGTAAGGTATTCTTGCGTGTGCCTTTGCAAGCACCTTTCCGGTGGATAAGTTTATGCCGTCAAGGGTCACAGAGTCACCGACCTGAACGTTTGTGAAGTTAGCAAACGCATCGGCAATACTGCTGTGCACCGCAATTACGGGATTTGCACTTGTAGCTGTAACGGATTTAGCCGCGCCGCTTTCGTATTTTGCCTTAACTACATAGCCTGTTCCGGAAGCTTCAAGCACCAGCACGCCCCAATCCTGGCCTGTAAAGGTGCCGGAGGTTATTACCTGGCTGCTTGCGTTGGTCTGCCCTGCGTTGAAAGCGCTTACGGGGATATAGTTAGCGTCGGTGGGGTATGCGGGTGTGGGCACGTTAACAGACATTTCAACCTTACCCTCGTTGCCCCAAAGGTCCCAAGCATAGATGTGAACGTGGTATGTGCCTGCGTCGTAGTTATGGTTTGCTATATTTAAGTGCAGCTTACCCGTGTTGCCGGATAAGGAAACGTCATACCACTTAAGGTCGTCCTGACCGCCGTTGGCAGACCATATTGCATACTGCACCTTGGTAACGCCTATATTGTCGGTTATATTGCTGCTTACGTCAAAGCCCCAATAATTAAGGCCTGCCGTGGTAGCGCCGGAAATCTTGGGGGCTGTACTGTCAGAGCTGAGGTTTGCGCCGGGAGAAGCATAAGAGCTTTGGTTGCCGGAGATATCGTAAGCGTAAATATGGGTTGCATATACATCATGGCTGTTGCCGTGCTCGGAGATCTTAACATCGTAATACGCGGTGTTGCCGCTTACTGTGCCCCTGTGCCATATAAGGTCATCCTGACCGCCGCCCGCAGACCAAGTGGGAAACTCAACACGGTCAATACCTGCGTTATCGCTTACGGTACAGCTTACACGGTAGCCGCTTGTGGTAACGTTGCTTACGGTAACGTTACTTATAGTAGGCGCAATGGGGTCTTTGACCGTCAATGAGATAGTTGCCACCGTGTAGGTATTGCTTTTTTTGGTGGTCGCCTGGATAGTTACGGTATGACTGCCTGCAGACAGGTTCTTGTACGATACGCTGCCGTCAAAGCCGCAGTTGTCGTAGTTGGAATAGCCCCCTATAGCCGCCTGAACGTCGCTTCTTAAAGAGGTTGTAAGAGCCATGTAGCTGCCGCTGTCAACCTTATATTTAACGGCGCTTATGCCGTCGCTGTGTACGGTCCAGCCTCTGATGGTGAGGGCATCGGTTCCGCCTGTTTGAGTAACGGTTGCGGAAGCGGAGATAGCCGCATTGGTCTTGCTGCCGCCCGAGGGGTTGTCAAGACAGCTTTGGTACTTGGTTGTGCTGCCGCCGGTGTTGGAAACGGACTTGCCTATCATAGCAAGCATACCGTTTGCGATGGAAACGGCTATAGTTTCAAAATGTGCATCAAAAATGCTGTTGTCGGTAGCAGAGTCTATAAAACCAACCTCAAGAAGTGTTGCCGCCATATTGGTTTCCCTGATTACAGCAAAGTTTCCGGTCTTAACGCCTCTGTTTTTTGTCCACACGCCGGAGTTTACCATAGAGTTGTGGATGGTTGTACAAAGCTTTGCACCCGTGGAGGTAGAGCTAAGACCGCTGTAATAATAGCTCTCTATACCAACACCGCCGCCGGAGTTTCTATGTATACTTACAAAATAAGTAAAACTGCCCGCGTTGGCGATGCCGTACTTGGTGGCAAGGCTTTGGGTTACGTCAGTAACTCTTGTAAGAGCGCAGGAAGAGCCATTTGCGTTTATAAGCTGTGCAACACGAAGGGACAGCCTGAGTACGTCTGCTGCTTCCTGACGAGAGCCGTTGCACGCACCGGGGTCGGAGCCGCCGTGACCCGGGTCAATAATAAATGTAGCGGAGTTAAGTGTGCCGCCGGACACGCTGAGTGCCGCATTCGCTTTGAGGAAAAGATCATCAGCAGGCATAACAGCCACCACAGAAAGCACAAAGCAAAGAGAGAGTACTATACTGATAATACGTTTCATAATAAATCCTCCTTTTAGACAGTATATGCGTTAAATAAAGCTACGAAAACTATGTATGTTACGGTAAAAATAAAATACACTTTATTTTAACACATTAAAGTTTTTGGGGTCAACGGCACATTAAAAGAAAAAACACAAAAATTTTTGTGCAATTTACACAAAACGCAAGCAAAAAGAAGCAGGGTGCGTTTAGCACCCTGCTTCAAACAGTTAAAAGCTTATTCTTTATTAAAGCGTTTTGCGGTGATCACCGTAACAACAACACCTGCAAGAGAGGATATAAGCGCAATTACCCAAGCAAAAGTAATGCCTACGTTTTGGGTGTAATAAAGCTCAAGATACTCGGTAAAATGATAGCTCTTGCCCGTAAAGGTTGCAAACCATACGCAAAGGAAGGTGCAAAGCATAAGGGTGAAGAACAAACCTTGGAATATAAGGTGGATCTTCTCGTTCTTTTTGTAGAAGGAAGCGAAGAAAGTGCCCAAATACAAAGCAAACGCTAAGAAAGCCCATTCCAAAAAATTACTTGCGTAACGCACTCTGCGTTCGTTAAGCTCGCCTTGGTATTCCTCATCACCGTAAAGACTGCTCTTTTCAGCTTTAAGATGCTCTTTGATAAGCTCGCTTTCGCTAAGGTCTTCCTTGTCTTCGTCTTCATATTTTTCTTCAATATACTCTTTGTAGTCGGACATAGAGATTTCGGACTTTCTCTCAGCAATAAGGTTAGCGAATTGCATAAAGAACGCCAAAATTGCAAGGATAAGGGATGCGAATTTTAAAAGCGTAGGTAAAGCAGGTTTCTTGAGAGCAGCCGCATAGTTCATAGGCGCAACCTCTTCCACATAGCCACCTGCATAAGCGTTGGGATTAGACTCAGCAGCAGCGCACTGAGGGCAAATTTCGCTGTTTTCGGTATGAGCACCGCATTTTGCACAAAACATAAAATACCTCCTCAAAAAATATATTTTATTGTATCATAAGCTGTAAGCAAAGTCAAGACCTTTGCCTTTGTTAGAAAAACACTCAAAAAGGCTTTTCGGCATTTTGCCGAAAAGCCTTTCTTACTTATTCGCTATTACATATTGCTTATTGCTTCAAATCTCCCCGTTGCGAACGAATGTGAGCAATGGGGGAGTTCCTACCCTTTCCACCCGTCGTCAACGGAAAGTTAAAAATTGCATTTTCTGCGGACATGCGCCGCAGAAAATGCCCCTTAGTTTTTGCGAGTGCCACGAAGTGGCGCGAAGGCGCGAGTAAACAAAAATGGTGCTGTTATTTAATCCGGGGTCCCCGTTGTGAGCAAAGCGAACAATGGGGTGTATATTCGGGGTCCCCGACACGAATGCAATGAGTGTTGGGGAAGTCTTTACCCTTTCCACCCGCCGTCAACGGAAAGCACCTGCCCCGTTATGTAGGAGGCGCTGTCGGAGGCTAAGAACAAGGCGGCTTTTGCCACGTCCTCCCCCTTGCCCAAGCGTTCAAGGGGAATGCTGTTTACTATCTCTTCCACATCGGCAACGGAAAGGTTGGCGTTCATATCCGTATCAATGACTCCCGGTGACAGGCAGTTCACCCGCACGCCTGAGAAGCCGACCTCCTTAGCCAGTGCTTTGGTAAGCCCTATTACTGCCGCTTTAGCTGCAGAATAGTCCGCCTCGCAGGAGGCACCCACCTCACCCCAAACCGAGGAAAGGTTTATTATAACTCCGTCCTTCTTCTCAACCATTTGGGGCAAAAAGGTGCGTATGCAGTTGACGGTACCGAAAAGGTTTACGCCGTACATCCGCTCCGCCGCTTCGGCATCCACATACTGAAACAGACCGAAAAGGCTGACGCCTGCATTGTTTATAAGCACGTCTACGGTGATCCCCCGTGCTTCAAGGCTCTCCTTAAAATTCAAAACGGCGTTTCTGTCGCTTACGTCAAATTTAAAGGCCTCACAGCCAAGCTCCTTACAAAGGTCGTTTGCCGCCGCCTCGCTTTTTTCGTAATTTATAAGCACCTTGTAGCCCTCTGCGGCGAAAAGGCGGGCGCAGGCGGCACCGATGCCCCGACTGCCGCCGGTGATCAATACTGTTTTCATAGGCTTATATCCGTCAGGACGGGCAGAACCATAGGCTTTTTCTTGGTCTTGGAATAAAGCTTGGAGGCTACCGCATCCTTTACCTTGTTCTTTATGGAGTTTGCGTCTCTGTTGCCGTGCCCGAAGCACTCCAGCACCGTCTTCTTTGCCAGCGCACGTACGTCCTCGATAAGGCTTTCCTGCTCACGGATATATACAAAGCCTTTGGAGATTATCTCTATATCGGAAAGCAAAATGCGCTCCTGCAGGTCTGCGGCAAAGACTACAACAAACATACCGTCCTCTGCCAGATGCTTTCTTTCCTTCAGCACCGAGCTGCCCACGTCACCGACGCCGTAGCCGTCAACATAAACCTGTCCCCAAGGAACCGTTCCGCCGTACTGAGCTTTTTTACTGCTTATCTCCAGTGCGTGGCCGGTTTCGGGTATAAAGATTTTGTTCTCGCTCATTCCCAGTTGTTTTGCCAGGTCTGCGTGACTTTTAAGATGCTTGTACTCTCCGTGTACGGGCATAAAATATTCGGGGTTAACCAGGGTGTGTATTATCTTAAGTTCCTCTGCACAGGCGTGGCCGGATACGTGTACGTCCACAGCGCTGTCCCTTATCATATCCACCCCACGCTTCAAAAGCTCGTTTACTATGCGGGATATAAGCTTCTCGTTGCCGGGGATGGGGGAGGATGAAAGTATAACCAGGTCGTCGCCGCCGAGAGAGATGATGTTGTGCTCACCCAACGCCATACGGTACAGGGCGCTCATTGGCTCGCCCTGACTGCCCGTGGTGATAAGGGTAAGCTGGTTCATCTTATAGCGCTTCATATCCCCCAGCTCTATAAGCGTGCCCTCGGGGATATCCATATACCCCAACCTCTCTGCCGCACGCATTACGTTTATCATACTTCTGCCCGTAACCGCAACCTTGCGTCCGTATTTTACAGAGGCGTTTATTATCTGCTGTATCCTGTGAATGTTGGAAGAGAAGGTGGCAATAACTATGCGCTTTTCACAGCCCTCAAAGATGCGGTCGAAGGAGGCGCCCACCACCTTTTCCGAAGGGGTACAGCCCCCACGCTCCACATTTGTGGAGTCGCACAGCAACAGCTTAACTCCCTTTTTGCCCAGCTCTGCAAACCTGTGCAGATTTATGGGTGCATCGTCAATGGGGGTAAGGTCGATTTTAAAGTCACCCGTGTGTACTACCATACCCTTGGGTGTATTAAGCGCTATTGCAACCGAGTCGGCAATAGAGTGATTAACACGTATAAACTCTGCGGTGAAGCAACCCAGCTTTACCGTGTCGCCCGCCGCAACCTCGTGCAGAGTACTGCCGCCCATAAGCCCGTGCTCCGTAAGCTTGTTCTCAAGTATGCCAAGGGTAAGCCTTGTGCCGTATACGGGCACGTTAAGCTGCTTAAGCAGGTAAGGAACTGCGCCTATGTGATCCTCGTGCCCGTGGGTAAGAAGCAGACCTCTTATTTTGTCCTCGTTTTGTTCAAGATACGAAAAATCGGGTATGACCAGATCTATACCAAACATATCATCCTCGGGGAAGGACACGCCGCAGTCGATAATAACAATATCGTTGTCATATTCAAATACGGTTATGTTCCTGCCAATGCCGTCAACGCCGCCCAAGGGTATAACCTTTAGCTTTTTAGCCTTGCTTTTAGCCATAAAATACCGTACGTATTGCGAAAATCTCGCCTACGCATTTACTCCTTTGCTATAAAATTTTCAAATCGTATATATAAGCCCGCAGGGGCTGAAGTCCATAAAAATACATATTTATTATGTACCATAATTTTCCGTTTGTCAATAGTAAAACACGAAGCATACACTTATACTGTGCAAGTTGTACCTAAACCCGGTGTAAATACAGGTGAAATTTTACTTGACAATTTACAAATAAATGGTATCATAGTATTGTATAACCATATTTACAATGGGTAATAATGTAGTATTTTGCCGAAAGGTGCTTTTATATATGGAAAAAATTATTATCAACGGCGGCAAGCCCCTTTACGGTACCATAGAGGTCGGCGGTATGAAAAACTCCTCGTTGCCCATCCTTTTCGGTACCATCCTTGTCAGCGGTGACTGTGTTATAGAGAATTTGCCCCCCATAGATGACGTGTTTGCGGCGCTTTCCATCCTTAAAGCCATGGGCGCTAAGGTTCGTATGCTGGACAGCACCACGGTGGAGATAAATACCGACAACATTGTGTGCGGCAGTGCTCCCTATGAGCAGGCAAGACATATGCGAGGCTCCTACTATATTGCAGGGGCGGAGCTGGGCAGGTTCGGCAGGACCCACGTTGCTCTTCCCGGCGGCTGTGACTTCGGTCAAAGACCTATAGACCAGCACGTTAAGGGCTTTGAAAAATTGGGTGCCGACGTACACGTGGAAAACGGATACATAAATGCTGAAAGCAGCGGTGTGCTTACGGGCGCTTCCGTGTATATGGACGTGGTTTCCGTAGGCGCAACCATAAATATAATATTAGCGGCTGTCCTTGCAGACGGCGTTACCGTTATAGACAATGCGGCAAGAGAGCCTCATATTGTTGACCTTGCCAATTTCCTCAACGCCTGCGGTGCAGATATTGCCGGCGCGGGCACGGACGTTATACGCATTAAGGGCGTAAGCGGTCTTAAGGGTGTAAACTACGGCGTTATCCCCGATATGATAGAGGCTGGCACTTATATGATAGCCGCCGCCGCAACAGGCGGTAAGCTTACCGTGGCAAACGTTATCCCCAAGCATTTGGAGTCGGTTACCGCAAAGCTTTTGGAGATGGGTGCGGTCGTGGAGGAAAACGATACCTCTGTGGTGGTTTCCGCCCCCTATCCTTTAAAACCCGTAAACGTAAAGACCCAGCCTTACCCCGGTTTTCCTACGGATATGAACCCCCAGATGTGTGTGCTTCTCTGTCTTGCGGATGGTGTAAGTATGATGCGTGAGGGCGTGTGGGATAATCGCTTCCGCTATGTAAAAGAGCTGGTGCGTATGGGCGCTGACATAACAGTAGAACCCAAGGTTGCCATAGTTCGGGGTAAGACCCCCTTTAAAGGCGCGTCTGTTAAAGCCGTTGACCTGCGTGCGGGTGCCGCTGTGGTTATTGCAGGCCTTGCGGCGGAGGGGACTACCGAGATAGGGGATATCTATCACATAGAGCGCGGTTATGAAAATATTGTGGAAAAACTGCGTGCAGTGGGCGCGGATATAGAGAAAAGAATTGTAAACGAGCCTGCCCAGTCCAACGTAATATAAGGGTCAAAAACGAAAGGTTGCGATTAATTGTATGTTTAAAACAAAGCTTTTAGTGCTTTTTTTGGTATGCGCTTTTATCCTTTGTTCCTGTGCGGATATCTCTATGGAGGACAGCTCCTCCGTGGCGGACGAAAGTTCTGTTAACTATGACAGCTCCGTGCCCGAAAAGGATGACGGCAGCTCTGTAAGCGAAGGTGAAAGCTCTGCGGCGGATCTAAGCTCCGACACTAAGCCCGAAGAAAGCGAGGAGCAAAGCCGTCCCGATAACAGCACTCCCTTTGAGGAGAGCGAGGAAGAGCCTGTGTCTCAGCCTGAGGACACAAGCTCTGTGCCCGAAAGCTCCGATAATGTATACGAGGGTGAGGATAAGGTTATAAGCTTCGTTGCCTGTCCCGATAATATTATACACCCCTCCGTTTACTATTATGCGTTGCAGTCTGCGGCGGCGGAAAAGGGTGTAGAGCCCGATTACAGCAACCTGCAAACGGCGGAGTATAAGTTTGACCATATTTATGACAATATTGCCGCCACGGTTAAAAAGGCGGATATCTCCTATATAAACGTAGAGACCTTAATAGGCGGTAACGAAAACCCCATAAGCGGCTATCCTATGTTTAACTCTCCCGAAGCGGCAGGCGAAACTCTTATCGATTTGGGCTTTGATATATTTAACCTTGCCCATAACCATATGCTTGACAGCGGTAACGATAAATATCTTATAAACTGCGACCGCTTCTTTACGGAGCGCGGCGGCACTACCATAGGGTATTACAAAGACAAGGCAGACCTGAATAACGTAGTTATCTACGAGCAGTCCGGGGTTAAAATAGCCTTCCTTGCTTACACCTATTCTACCAACGGTATAGGGCTTTCCTCTTACGCAAGCACATATATTCCCTACATAAACAGCGACCTGATGAAGAGCCAGATGGCGCTTGCCAAGGAAAAGGCAGACCTGGTGTTTGTTTCCATCCATTGGGGCGACGAGGACAGCTTTACCCCTAACGGCGCACAGCGTCAGGCGGCACAGACCTTGGTTGATGCAGGTGCTGACGTTATAATCGGTATGCACCCCCACGTTATACAAGAGTCTAAGTGGATACAAAGAGAGGATGGCAGCCGTTGCTTCCTTACCTATTCTTTGGGCAATTTGCTAAGCGGTATGTACGGCGGCAAGAACGCTCTTGGCAGCATACTTTCCCTTGACATAGTGTGCGAAAACGGCAAGGCTCCCTATGTTGATAATGTGCTGATCACCCCCACCGTTTGTCACTACGAAAAAGAAACAAGCGTTAATTATCAGACCGACACGGGCTTCAGACAGTTTAAGATATACCCCTTGGCAGATTATACGGAGGAGCTTGCGGCCGCCCACGGCTGTCACAAAAACAAGGGTAAGATAAGCTCCTTCGACCAACAGTTGGACGGCAACTTCTCCTTAGACACCCTTTACGCAAAGGTAAAGGCAATTATACCCGAAGAATTCTTGCCGGACGAGATTTTGGATTAAAACAGAGATAAGCGGGCTTTAAAAACACAAAGTTTTTAAAGCCTGCTTTTTGTCGGGGTCCCCAAGAAGTCGTCAGACTTCTCGGGGTGATTGTTAGGGTAATTTTGCACCTTTGCTTATTGACTTTTAAAGGGAATAGGTATATAATCATATCAATTGTATAAATAATCAGCGGGTTTTGCCCGTTTTGGGGTAAAAACTTTTTTAAATACATAGTTTAAGGAGAAAAAGCTTTTATGGCTCGTTCTGAAAAAAACAGAGAAGATGCTTTTGTTGTGGATATAGCGCATATTGCCAAATCCGTTTGGCAGCGTGCGTGGATAATAGCCCTTGCGGGTATACTTGCGGCGGCGTTGGCATTCGGTTATTCCGCATTCATCATTACACCAACGTATTCCTCTTCCATTATGCTTTACATCAACAACAGCTCTATTGCGGTAGGCGATATGAGCTTCAGTATAAGCTCCTCGGAGATAAGTGCGGCGCAAAGCTTGGTTAAGACCTATTCGGTCATCCTTAAAAACCGTACCACTTTGGAGCAGGTTGCAGAAGACTCGGGGCTGTCTTATTCTTGGGATGAGCTTAACGCAATGATCAGTGCCGCTCCCGTGCAGGATACCGAGATAATGGGCGTTACCGTAACCTGTACCGACGCCTATGATGCGGAAAAGATAGCAAACAGCATATCCAGAGTATTACCGAGACGTATTTCCGGCATAATAGAGGGCAGCTCTATGGAAGTTGTGGATAACGCTGTGGTCAACACTCAAAAGGTTGCGCCCAGCATAAGCAAATATACCGCAACGGGTCTTATCTTGGGCGTGCTTTTAGCTTTGATTTGGCTTGTTATAAAGGCGCTTAAGGATAACACCATCCATGATGAGGACTATATACTTAACAATTACGATTATCCCATTTTGGCAAAGGTGCCCGATTTGCTTGATGTAGGGGCAAAGAAGTACAGCTATTACCGCAGCGGCACTGCGGCAACGAAACAGGCGGGTGATAAATAATGGCGGTTATAAACTCTAAGGGTAAAAAAGCGGCGTTTGAGCGCAGTATGAGCAACGCCAACGAAAAGACCCTGCACAAAAATTTGGAATTCACCGCTACTGAGCAGTATAAGCTTTTACGTACAAATTTAAGTTTTACCCTGCCTGAGGATGTTAAATGCCCGGTTATCGGCGTTACAAGCTCTATGCGCGGCGAGGGTAAAAGCACTACGGCAGTAAACTTGTCTTATGTGTTGGCAGAGGACGGTAAAAGAGTGCTTCTTATAGACGGCGACCTAAGAATACCCAGCGTTGCCAAAAAGATGAAGATACAATCCACCCCCGGTCTTACCGACCTGTTCAAGGGCAAGGATTCCATACCTCTGGGTACCTTTAAGGTAGAGGGCTATAACAATTGGTACATCATTCCCTCGGGCGAACTGCCCCCCAACCCTTCGGAGCTGCTCGGCTCCCGCAGGATGGAAAAACTGCTTGAGACGCTGGAAGAGGCGTTTGATTATATCATTATCGACCTGCCTCCCATCAACATCGTTTCCGATGGGCTTGCGGTTTCCAAGTTCATTACGGGTATGATAGTCGTTGTCCGCGAGGATTATACCGAGAAGAAAGAGCTTGAAAGTTGCCTAAGACAACTTAAGCTTTCCAACGTAAAGGTTCTCGGCTGTGTTATGAACGAAACCAAAAACGGCAAAGGCTCCTACGGCAAGGGCAAATACAAGAAGTACTATAAATATTATAAAACCTACGGTTCCAATTAAAAGCCATGCTTTACGTAACAGATTTTCACAGCCACATACTGCCGGCGCTTGACGATGGCAGTAAAAGTGCGGAAGAAAGCGTCAAGATGCTTAAGGCTTTGGCGGCGCAAGGCGTAGGCCGTGTGGTGGCAAGTCCTCATTTTTACGCTAACGACCAACGGGTAGAGGGATTTTTGTCACGTCGCAGTGCCGCTTTCCAAACATTAAAACCCCATTTGACAAAAGATATGCCGCAGGTGGTTTTAGGGGCAGAGCTTAGGTATTACGAGGGCGTCAGCAGGCTTGAAGGTTTGGAGAAGCTGTGCATACAGGGCAGCGAGCTGTTGCTTTTGGAAATGCCCGAGCGTACTTGGAGCGAGTATGTGCAAAGGGAGCTTACCGACCTTGCCTGCAGGGGTAGAATTCGCCCCGTTATCGCTCATGTGGAGCGTTGCTTGCCCTTTCAAAGAACCGCCGTGGCAGAGCGCTTGGCGGCAGATGGCGTGCTTATGCAGATGAATGCCGAGGCGTTTTGCGGATTTTTCGCAAAAAGCCGTGCCGTAAAGCTTTTCAAACAGGGCGCAGTGCAATTTATCGGTACGGACTGTCACAACTTAAAGGACAGAGCACCCAATATGAACATAGCTTTGGATGCCTTAAGAAAAAAGCTTGGTGGCGGTTTTGTCACAGAGCTTGCAGAGTTCCAAAACGGCTTTTTTGAATAAATTATTTTGAAAGGAAGAGGTATATGAAAAAGATTATTGCGCTATTGTTAAGTGCTTTTGTACTTTCCTGCAGCATTTTCGTTTCTGCGGAGGACGGCTTTGTTTCCAGCCCTTCCGGCGGTCAAGGCCCTACGCTTATTACGGGCGTTATTTCAAACCCCGAATGTGACGCACGGATAGTGGTTACTCCTTATTCCGAACGCAGTTCTCTGGCCGCACATACCCTTGCGGCGATGGAGGCGGCTTTTGCGGATATCTCTGCTGCAGAAGACCTTACCGCACTTAATGAAGATTTTGCTTCTTTGGTTGACTCTTTGGGGCTTGCAGGCGGCGACCTTGCGGTAAGCGATCTGTTTGACCTCAGCTATGTGGGCTGTACCCTTCACGACAGCCACGGTACCTACCGTATTTCTCTAACCGCAGAAAGCCTTTCCGACTTTGTAGGTCTTTTGCACTGTAACGATGGTATTTGGCAGCTTGTGGATAACGCTTCCGTAAGCGCTGACGGCGTTCTAAGCTTTACGGTTTCGGGACTTTCGCCCTTTGCTATAGTTGTTAAAACCGAGGATGCCGCACAAAAGTATCTTTACGGCGATGTTAACTTCGACGGGCTTGTTAACAGCCTTGACGCCGCACAGGTGCTTAAGCAGGACGCACAGCTTATAAGCTTTGAAGCACTTGCGCTTGCCGTAGGCGACGTAAACGGAGACGGGCTTGTTAACAGCCTTGATGCCGCACAGATACTCAAGTACGACGCAAAGCTTATCCCCGTTTTCTCCGTTGGTAAATGGTTGGTTTTGGAAATAAGCGAACAGTAGAATTTGTAATAAAAACGGCAGTCAAAACTGCCGTTTTTTTCTTTTTTTATCTTGACAAATCTGCAAAACAGGGAGTATAATACCAATGGACACACAATGAAACAGTAGGCTTTTTTGAAAGGATGATATATATGAAAAAGATAGTTGCCTTATTGCTTAGCGTATTTGTACTTACCTGCAGTGTAAGCGTTTTTGCGGCTGATGATTTTGTTTCCAGTCCTACGGGCACACAGGGACCTACTCTTATTACGGGTGTGATCTCTGACCCCGACTGTGACGCACACATAGTTGTGACCCCTTACTCCCAGCGTGATACTTTGCCTGCGGATACTCTTGCGGCGCTTGAGGCCGCGTTTACCGTTATAACAGGCGAGATCGACCTTACCTCTCTTAATGATGCGTTCGCTTCCCATGTGGCTTCTCTCAGTCTTAACGGTGACGACCTTGCGGTAAGCGATTTGTTTGATGTTAGCTATGTGGGCTGTACCCTTCACAACAGCCACGGCACATACAGTATAACCGTTTCAGCCGCAAACCTCGATAAGTTTGTAGGTCTTTTGCATAACACAAACGGTGCGTGGGATTTTGTTGATAACGCTACGGTAAGCGAAGACAACAGCACCCTCAGCTTTACCGTTTCCGAGCTTTCCCCCTTCGCTATAGTTGTTAAAACCGAGGACGCAGGGGATGACAGCAGCGAGGAAGACTCTTCCGAAGAAGAGTCCGAAATACCCGACTCCTCTGTCAGCGATGAAAGTACCGTGCCTGACGGACCTGAGACTCCCGATACTGGTGACAATGCAGGCTATATTTGGGCAATTATTGCCGCAGTTGCCGCTTTGGCAGTAGGCGTGCTTGTCCTTAAGAAAAAAAGAGCATGAGCCACAGGCTTTCTAAAAGAGAAAAACGCAAGCTGATACGTGCCATATCGATTGTGTTGGCGGTAAGCTTGGCTTTTGTTGCGGTGCTTAAGCTTATCGGTTGGTGGGAAAACCGCCAAGGGGGCGAAGTTGTTCCTAAAAGCGACGAGCCTAAGCTTAACCCTTATGTGGACACCCTGCTTGTTATGGGTATAGATAAGTACGCAGACGGCGCGGGCTCGAAACAGGCGGACTTTATATTGCTGTTTGTTATAGACGACAGCGATAAAAGCTATACCGCCGTGCAGATAAGTCGTGACACTGTGGCGGAAGTAAAGGTTCTTGATATCACGGGCAACAAGGTGATAGACCGTGTCGAAAAGCAAATAGCCTTGGCATACAGCTACGGTGACGGAAAAAAGACCTCCTGCCTTAACGTGGCGGACTCGGTATCTGCGTTGTTCGGTGGCGTGGCTATCGAGCATTATGTGTCCGTATCTATGGATGCGGTGCCTGTGCTTAACGACTTTGTCGGCGGCGTAGAGGTGGAGGTTTTGGACGACTTTACGGGCATAGATGACAGTCTTGTAAAGGGACAGACCGTTACCCTTATGGGGGACAGCGCTTTGACCTACGTGCGCACAAGACAGGGGCTTGCCGACCCAAGCAATGAAAACCGTATGGCACGTCAACGGCAGTACCTTAAGGGGCTGTACGAAAAGAGCGTTGCGGCGGCAAGTGAAAACCAAAGCTTTGCGGAAGAAGCACTCAGTGCTGTTAAGGACTATACCGTTTCCAATAGCTCCGTAGCGGTTTTTGACAAGCTTTTAACCTACACGCAAAAGGGGCTTATTGCCCTTGAGGGCGAAAGCCGTAAGGGCGAGCAGTTTATGGAGTTTTACCCCGATGAGGAGTTTTTGAATAAAACGGTTACAGAGCTGTTCTACCAATAAAATAATTCTGATAATAGGGCACCTGAAACCGTAAAAGGCTTTAGGTGCTTTGTGTTTTTAGGGGGTGTGTAAATGCCTTTTACAATAGTTAGAAACGACATTACAAAAATGGCGGTGGATGCCATAGTCAACCCTACGGATGCGGCGTTTTCGGGTAGCGGCGGCGTGGACGAGGCGGTGCACAGCGCCGCAGGTATAGGTCTTCGCAAGGCTTGTGAGGGCGTTAAAAGCTGCGGCGTGGGCGAGTGCAAAATAACCCGTGGATACGATCTTCCCTGTAAATACATAATCCACACCGTAGGGCCTAAATGGAAGGACGGCACAGCGGGGGAGGAAATACTGCTTAAGGCTTGCTACCTTACCGCTATAAAGGCGGCAATAAAAAAGCGCTGTAACACGGTGGCGGTGCCTCTTATTTCCTCAGGCAGCTTCGGCTATCCCAAGGAAAAGGCGCTGACGGCGGCAACCGATGCCATAAAAAGCGCCCTTGAGGAAAAGGACATAAGCGTTTACCTTGTGGTTTACGATAAGCAGTCCTACGGCATAAGCAAAGCGCTTTTGGGGGATATCCAAAGCTTTATCAATGACCGACAGTTAAGCGAATATTCCGCGCAAAGAAGCGTGAAGCTTTTTTACCGCTCTGCACCAAAAGCCAAAGATACAAAGCCCTGCGGCTTTGCGCCTTTGGAGGACCTTGAAGGCAGGATCAAACACATAGACGAAAGCTTTTCGCAAATGCTTCTTCGCAAGATAGATGAAAAAGGAATGACGGACGCACAGTGCTATAAAAAGGCAAACATAGACCGCAAGCTGTTTTCCAAAATCCGCAGCGACGTACACTACCGTCCCTCAAAGCCTACGGCAATAGCCTTTGCCATTGCACTGGAGCTTGACCTTGACCAGACAAAGGAGCTGCTTTTAAAGGCGGGCTACGCCCTGTCCCACAGCAACACCTTTGACATCATAATAGAGTATTTTATAGGCAAGGGTATATACAACGTGTTCGATATAAACGAGGCGCTGTTTGCCTTTGACCAAAATCTGTTGGGAGCGTGAATAAATGCGAAGAATAAAAATAACGGTTATGCGCAAGGCACGCTATGACGACCTGATAGCCTTGTACGAAAATCCCATAGAGCACGCCTGCGACCTGAAGGAAGGGCAGGTGTTCTTCTGCGAGGGCTGGCAGAAGCCCAAAGGCTTTTGCGACAGTGCGTGGGACAGTATTTCGCCTTTTGTAATGACTCTTGGCTATGGCGGCGAGGATATTTACGACGGCTGGATGAAGAACAAGAAATCCGCAATGATATCCTGTAACGACGGATTTCGCCCCGTTAGTTTTCTGATCGAAGCAATGGAAAAGGAGTAAATCTATGCTTAAATTTATATGCTACCCCAAATGCACCACCTGTCAAAAGGCAAAGAAGTGGCTGGACGCCAAGGGCGTGCAGTACGGGCTTCGTGATATAAAGGAGCAAAACCCCACCCTTGCAGAGCTTAAAGAATGGCTTGCCGCAAGCGGTATTCCCGCAAGGAAGCTTTTTAACACCAGCGGTATGCTTTACCGCTCTTTAGAGCTTAAGACAAAGCTTGACGGTATGAGCGAGGACGAGATGCTTTCCCTCCTTGCCTCCGACGGAATGCTTGTAAAGCGACCTCTGTTAGTGGGCGACGGCTTTGTGCTTGCAGGCTTTAAAGAGGACAAATGGGCGGAAGTACTTAAGGTATAATATGTCGCTTCGCAGGCGACCTTTGCTCTCTTTTTCGGTGTTATACTGATGGCACAGTAAAGAAAAAGAGAGGTTGTTTATTATGAAAAACAAGGTTACCGATCTTGTATTTATTCTTGACAGAAGCGGCTCTATGGCAGGGTTGGAGTCCGACACCATAGGCGGCTTTAACGCCATGATAGAGAAGCAGAAGAAGACGGAGGGGGACTGCTACGTTTCCACCGTGCTGTTTGACGACAAAAGCCGTGTACTCCACGACCGTATACCTCTTAGAGAGGTGCCGAAAATGACGGAAAAGGACTACTTTGTAGGGGGATGCACCGCCCTTGTAGACGCTCTCGGCGATGCGATAGGGCATATCCGTAACATCCACAAATATGCCCGCAGGGAGGACGTACCTGCCCACACGATGTTTGTCATAACCACCGACGGGATGGAGAACGCAAGCCGCCGCCACAGCTCCGACGAGGTGAAGAAGCTTATAGAAAAGCAAAAGGAAAAGGGCTGGGAGTTTTTGTTCATAGGTGCAAATATTGATGCCGTAGAGACCGCCGCCCGTTACGGTATATCCCGTGACCGTGCGGTAAACTACCACGCTGACAGCAGGGGCACAGCCGTTTTGTATAACGCCGTATCCGGTGCGGTAGGCAAAATGCGTTGCAGTGCACCCATAAACGCTGATTGGAGCAAGGATATAGAAGACGACTATAAAAAGAGAAAAACGAATTAAGAAATAGTGAAATATTTTGTTCGTAGGGCGGAGGTTATTCTCCCGTCGCTGCGAAATGGGCAGATAAAACAAAACGGTAGGAGTTGTGTAAACAAATCCTACCGTTTATTCTTTAGGTAAAATTATTTTGCAATAAGAACAAGGCCGACGGCGCATACCGTAAGGCCGATAAGCTGACGGAGAGACACCGCCTCCTTATACAAAACAAACCCCACCAACAGTAAAACGCAGGCAAGGCTTATGTTTGCCACGACCGAGGCAGTGTTTACCTTCCAGCCTGCACGGTAAATGCAGATGTAGCCAAACTCCAAGCCCACTATGCAGACCCCCAAGGCGATAGAAGAAATGTTGGTTTTTGTAAGCTCTGCCACCAGATTTTTCTCCTCTGCGGTGGCAAAAAACAAGCCTGCCGAGCACAGCGCCGCTATAAGATATGTAAAGGTCAGCGACGCAAAGGCGTTTACCGACGCAGGCGTAGACTTGGTGCAGATGTTGTAAACTGTGTTAGAGCCCACCACGATAAGAATGGGCCAAAGCATATTCCACATATTTTAACCTCCTGATAAATTCCTCAAAATCACCCCAATAAGTCCGGCGACTTCTTGGGGACCCCGACAAACCACCCCCAAAAAGTCTTACGACTTATTGGGGACCCCGACAAACCACCCCCAAAAAGTCTTACGACTTATTGGGGACCCCGACAAAAAGACAGTCAGGCAAAAATAGCCTGACTGTCGGTAGGTGCTCACCCGTTTTTTACATTATACAGCAAATATATGAATAATGCAAGTCTTAAATTATGCCGTAGGCGCCGCTTGTAGGGTCTTTAAACAAGGGAATTGCAGGCGGATAGAATGTGAAAATTGCAAAGGCGGCGGCAAGGACAATAAAGACCAAAACGGGTATCCACGCCCGTTTGCATTCCTTTTCCTCTTTAAAAAGCCTGTATTCCGCAAAGAATACTGCGGCGGCGGATATAAAAAAGGTGCTGATATTAAACCAATCGGGCGTTTTGCCGAAAGCGCCGTTTGCCGTGTAAAACAAAACAGGTATAAGGACAAGCCCCAACAGAGTGCCGCCAAGCTTTATCCACCAAAAGCAGGAAGACTTAAAGTACCTGCTTTGTATCAGAGCAAAAACAAGCAATGGGAAAAACAAAAGCTTCATGTGCTCCCAGGTGGACTCGTTCACGCCGGAGATTATTGCCGCAACATTACTTTTTCCCGTAAGTTCAAACAAATAGTGCAAAAATATGCCGCCGAGGGATGCAAAAACAAATCCGCCAAGCTGCCACCAAAACAAATGCTTTTTCATAAGCTGTTCTCCAAAACGGTTTTTACTTATTATATGTTACGGTTTTATAAATATGTGCAAAGCGGCTAAGGCGGTACAAATTTCTTGACCGCACGCTCTTTTTGTGTTAATATGGGGGTGAAAAATTAATTAAGCAGGGTCGAAAATGATTATTTTAATTATGGGCGCAAGCCATACAGGCAAAACGGTGGCGGCACAAAAACTGCTGGAAAAGTACAAATATCCCTATCTTTCCATAGACCATCTGAAGATGGGCTTGATACGAAGCGGACACACAGCGCTGACGCCCCTCAGCGAGGACAGTGAGCTTACCGCATATCTGTGGCCCATAGTCCGTGAGATGGTGAAGACCGCCGTGGAAAACCGTCAAAACCTTATTGTGGAGGGCTGTTATATTCCCTTCGATTGGGAAAAGGATTTTACGGCTGAATACCTCGAAAACATAAGGTGCTACTGCCTTGTAATGAGCGAGGAATATATCAAAACCCACTTTGACGACATAAAAAATTACGCCTGCGCCATAGAAAAGCGCCTGGATGACGAGCTGTGCCAAGAGGAGCTTTTGGCAGATAACGCCGAAAATTTGCGTCTTGCAAAACAGCACGGGTTAAACTGTATTCTTATCGACGGTAGGTATGAGGTGGATATATAGATGCTTGCGGCAGAAAGGAGCTTTTTATGAAGATAATGTTTAATATCGGTTGTGCGTTGGGCGGCGCAATGATAGGATTTTTTGCCAACCGCCTTGATACCGTTTACGGTGCCGTGCTTTTTACCCTTGGCGTTGTGCTGCTTGTGTTTTCCGTGGCTTCGGGTTCAAAACGGGACGAGTAAACTCTAAAGCAATACAAATAAGGCAGACTGCTCTTTTTATCAGCGAGGTCTGCCCTCAGACCGCTGACAAAGGCACAGACCGCGAAAAAAGAAAAATATAATTACACACCCCAAGAAAACTATGTTTTCTTGGGGTGATTTCATACTATTTAAATTGGGAATGATACAATCCGCAGTAAAAACCGCCTTTGCTTATAAGCTCCTCGTGGTTGCCCTGCTCTATAATAGCGCCGTCCTTTACCACAAGAATGGTGTCCGCATTCTGAATGGTGGAAAGTCTGTGGGCTATGATAAAGCAGGTCTTGTTTTTCATAAGCTCGGTCATAGCTGTCTGTATCTGTATCTCCGTGCGGGAGTCAACGTTAGAGGTCGCCTCGTCCAGTATAAGGATGGGTGCCTTTGAAAGGAAAGCACGGGCTATGGTAATAAGCTGTTTTTGTCCCTTGGAGATGTTAACGCCGTCATCGGAAAGCACAGTGTTGTATCCGTCGGGCAGGCTTTCGATATAGGGGGCGATCTTCGCCGCCTTTGCAGCCTCGTAGACCTCCTCGGGGGTAGCATCTTCTCTGCCGTATACGATGTTGTCGTATATTGTGCCGCAAAACAGCCAAGTATCCTGCAGCACCATATTAAATGCAAGCCTAAGGTCGGCACGCTTTATATCCGTGGAGGGAGTGCCGTCTATAAGTATCTCGCCCTTCTGTTGGTCGTAAAAGCGCATAAGCAGGTTTATTATGGTGGTCTTGCCTGCGCCCGTCGGGCCTACTATTGCTACGGTCTGCCCCTTTTTTGCGCTGACCGATACGTTTTTCAGTATGGTTTTATCATCGGTATAGCCAAAGCTTACGTTGTTAAGGGAAACGTCGCCTTTAACCTCCTTTAGCTCCTTGGCGTGGGGTGCATCTGCTTTTTCCGGCTCCTCGTCAAGGATGGCAAACACACGCTCTGCGGCGGAAAATGCGGACTGAAACTCGTGAAGGATGTTGGAAAACTCGTTTATAGGGCCTGCAAACTTCCTTGAGTATTGGACAAACTGTGCCACGCCGCCAAGGGTTATAAAGAAGGCGGATGCGGCAAGCACCGTGCCGTTTTGCGACAGCATATACAGTATGCCGCCCATAATAGCCACAAGGGTAAGGGAAACGTTGTTTATAAGGTTTATGGTGGGGAAAAGCAAAGCGGCGTTGTATTCCGCCTTGTAGAAGGCGTCCATTGCCTCGCCGTTTATCTTGTTGAAGCGTGAGGATATCTCCTCCTGCCTTCCGTATGCGGAGATAGTGCGTGAGCCTGTAAGCATCTCCTCGGCAAAGCCGTTAAGCTCGCCGTATTTTTTAGAGCGCTTGCTGAAAAGGGGGCGCACCTTCTTGGAGCGATAGCGGGTAAACAGTATGGATACAGGAACGGTCAGGACGAAGATAAGTATCATCGGTCTGGATATCTGCCACATAAACATAAGAGAGCCGATAACTGTGTAAAGGCTTGTCATAACCTGTATAAGGTCATGGGAGAGGGTGCTGTTTATAACGTCGATATCGTAGGAAAGGTGGCTTATAATATCGCCTGTTGCGTGGGTGTCAAAGTAGCCTACGGGTAAGGTTGTCAGCTTTTCAAATACCTGCTTTCGCATCTTGTAGATTATTCTTTGGCTAAGCTGTATCATTACCACCGAAAGCACGTAGGAAAGCAGTGCGGATATAACGTAGCAGGCAAGCATATAGGACACGTTTTTCCAAACGGTGGGGAAGTCCACGCCGCCCTTAAGCTCTATGGCGTCAATTGCGGCGCCGGAATAGCGGGGTCCCATCAAGGACAGCTGGTTTGCACCCAAGGTAAGCGCCAGCGCAAGAATAAACAGGGGCCATTGCTGCAGCACGTATTTGCTGAGCCTTATGAAGATGCCTTTGTTATCCCTTTTCTTTTTAACGGTGTTAGTCAAGGAATGCACCTCCCATCTGCGAGTCGCTGATTTCTTTATACTCGGCGCAGTTTTCCATAAGCTCCTCGTGCTTGCCGCAACCTATTATCTCTCCGTTTTCGATAACGAGGATAAGGTCACAGCTTTTAACCGAGCTTACCCTTTGCGCCACGGTTATAACCGTAGAGTCGGGGATGTCCTCAGAAAGTGCCAGACGCAGATTTGCGTCGGTCTTATAGTCAAGAGCAGAGGAAGAGTCGTCAAGTATAAGTATCTCGGGATGTCCCGCAATGGCACGGGATATAAGCAGACGCTGACGCTGACCGCCCGAAAGATTTGTACCGCCCGTGGTCACGCCGTGGGAATACCCCTCGGAAAAGGCGCTTATAAAGTCGTGGGCTTGGGCAGTCTTTGCCGCCTTTACAATATCCTCGCTTGATATGTTACGGCCGAAACGGATATTTTCCTCAACGGTGTCCGCATAGATAAAGTCGTTCTGAAACACTACGCCGAACATGGCGGTAAGCTCCTCCCGTTTATAGGAGCGTACGTCCTTGCCCTTTATGCGGATAATGCCGCCGTCTGTGTCATAAAAGCGCATCAGCAGGCGAAGCAGGGTGGATTTACCGCTTCCCGTTGCGCCTATGATGCCAAGGCTTTCGCCCTTCTTTAAGGCGAAGGACACATTCTTTATGTTGTTTTCTTTTCCAAGGTACGAAAAGCTTACGTTTTCAAAGGAGATGTGGTGTTCCGTGTCGCCCTTACCGTCGTCCTCCGTTACCTCAAGCTCGTTTTTCTCCTCCATAACCTGCGATATACGCTTTGCGGAGGCGGCGCACTTGGTATACATTACAAACATACGGGAGAGGGACATCATCGCCATTGATATCAAGGTGAAGTACTGCATAAACGCAATAACGGTTGCGGCGGAAGATGTATTGTTTGCCACAAAATATGCACTTGCCGCTACAACGGCTACTATGCCCAAATTCATAAACAGGGTCATAATGGGGTTAACCACACCCATAATTATGCCGGCTCTTGCCTCGTTGCGCCTCAGAGCCATGTTGGCACTGTCATAGCGTGCGTTTTCGTAGTCCACCTTGGAAAGCGCCTTTATTACCCTTATGCCCTGTGCGTCCTCACGGACTACCCTTACCATCCCGTCAACGGACTGCTGCACCTTGGAGTAAAGGGGCACACCCATACGGGATATGCTGTAAACCACCGCAAATATAAGGGGTAGGGTGGCTATCATAACAAGGGCAAGCTTTCTGTCCATGATCATGGTTATGGCAGTACCGCCCAGCAAAAGTATGGGCGCACGTATGCCCATCCTTTGTATCATCCCTATAAAGTTCTGCACGTTGTAGGTGTCCGAGGTTATTCTGGACTCCAGCGAGGGTATGGTAAAACGGTCAGTACTTCTTGCGGAAAGATAAAGGGTCTTTGAAAAAAGCTCCTTCCTCATACGGGTGGAAAATATCATAGTGGTCTTCGACGCCATCCTGTTGGCAATTATGTTGCCGAGGCAGGCAATAACGGCACAGACAGCCATAAGAGCACCGAAGAACAGTATCTTTTTTACGTCGTTGGTCTCTATTACGTTTTCAAGTATATAGCTAAGCAAAAAGGGTATTATCAGCTCTGCCAAGGTGCCTGTGATCTTTATGCTTGTACCCACGGTTATCCGTTTGCTCAGCGGCTTTAAATATGTAAAAACCCAGTTCATTTGTTTTCCTCTTGCTTTTCGATGATCTCTCTTGCTTTTTTCTGCATACAGTTTAACACTTCGTCAAATATTTCAAGCTTGTCCTTCGGTATCCCCTCGGATAAAAGCGCCATCCATTCCGCCGATACCGCCTTTATTTCCGGCAGAACGGCAAGCATTTTTTCAGTGGGGTGTACCGAAAACTGCCGTTTGTCGCTTTGCAGGGGCTGTCTTGTGATATAGCCCTTCTCCTCAAGGCAGTTAAGGTTTCTTGCCACGGTGCTTTTGTTAATGCAAAGCTCCCTTGCCAGCTCTTCCTGAGAGCGGCCCGGCTCACGGCAGATAGCCAAAACAAAGGCGTAGTGTCCGCTTTGCAGGTCGGATGCCGATATTCTGCTGTGCCTGTATAGGGCTTGCGAACGGCTGATGTTGTTAAGTGTCTTCATAAATTTAGACATATTATACCTCTTTGACAATAATAGTTGCACCTGCAACTGTTTCGGGCGCAACTATTATAGCTTATGCTCTCACCGTTGTCAATACAATAATTAAAGCTTAAAAGGCCTGTTTTTATAAAAATATTGCAATATTACCAAAAACGTGGTACAATTTTTGTGTTCAAGACACTAAGGAGGTAGTATTATGTTTAATAACAAGTTTTATATTTGCGAGCATTGCGGCAATTTGATCGGTATGATAAACGATGCAGGTGTCCCGATGATGTGCTGTGGGCAGAAGATGACAAAGCTGGAGGCAGGCACGGTTGAAGCAAGCAAGGAAAAGCACATCCCCGTTGTAAGCGTTACGGGCAATACCGTAACGGTAAAGGTTGGCTCTGTAGAGCATCCTATGGTAGAGGAGCACAGCATTCTTTG
>SVRF01000036.1 GCA_015064945.1 Oscillospiraceae bacterium
GGCATAAGAAGGAGTACAGCAAAGGATGGTAGCGCCAAGGTCGGTCATAAACTGCATCTGTCTTTCGGTGTTACCTGAGGACATAGGTAAGGTAAGAGAGCCAACCTTATGTGAGCCGCCGTTAAGACCGGGACCGCCGGTAAACAAGCCGTATCCATAGCAAACCTGAACAACGTCCTCGTTGGTGCCGCCTGCGGCAACGATAGCTCTTGCACAGCAGTCTTCCCAAACATCAATATCCTTCTGGGTATAGAAGGCAACTACACGTTTACCGGTTGTACCGCTGGTAGATTGGATACGAACACATTCACTTAAAGGCTTTGCCAAAAGGCCGTAGGGATAAGCCTCTCTTAGGTCATCTTTGGTGAGGAAAGGAAGCTTATGTAAATCCTCAACAGACTTTATGTCGTCGGGCGTTACACCCTTTTCTTCCATCTTTTTACGATAATACTCAACATTATCGTAAACGTGCTTTACTGTAGCAACAAGCTTTTTGTTTTGTATTGCAAGTATCTCTTCTCTTGATGCTGTTTCTATTTCTTTTTGATAATATCTTTCCATAATGTTTATTTTTTACCTTTGGCTTTTGCAGCCTGCTTCTTTCTTGTAGATTTTTTCATTACGGAGTAGCCAAAGCTACCTAATTTTTTGCCAAGCTCATAATACTCACCGTGGGAATAGGCAAAAAGCTTGCATTTGTCAAGACAAAGCTTACCATCAACAAGATATTCATCATCAACGGCAACCGAAACTATGTCAGCCAAAAACATATCGTGTGAGCCTAACGGGATAATGTCGGTAACCTTACACTCCAAGCTTACGGGACACTCCTTAACAGCGACTGTATCAATGTCAAAGCAAGGTTCTGCCGTCAGCCCTGTCTCTGCAAACTTATCAACTTCCCTGCCGCTTTTAACGCCGCAAAAATCAGTTTCTTTTGCAAGAGTGCTGCTTGGAAGGTTTATGACAAATATGCCGCTTTCCTTGATAATGCTATAAGAATGACGCTCTTTCCGTACCGATATGTATGTTTTTGGCGGATGGCTGCAAACTATACCCGTCCACGCCACGGTAAAAATATTTTTGTTATCGCCGTTACCACAGCTTACCAAAACCGCAGGCAACGGCGCAAGTAAAACTGAACCCTTCCATCTCTCTTTCATCGTACACGCTCCGTACATAGTATATATGGATATGATACCACCATTCATTTTCCCTGTCAACAAAAATTTTATACAAAATTGTAAATATTTATACGATTATATTCATAATGTTTTATTTTAGGTTTTGTTGCACAGGCAACAGAATTCGCGAGCTACTTTAGATAGAATACTAACGAAGAAACAAAATAGTATACGGAGGTATTATTTATGAAAACGACAAAAAGATTTTTACTGTTAGCCCTTGCTTTGATTATGGCTTTATCCGCCTTTTATTCTTGCGATAAGGAAGAAGAAAAGGAAGATAAGAGCGCTGACGAAACCGTTATTCGCATCGGTGGTCTAAAGGGTCCTACAACGATGGGGCTTGTAAAGCTTATGGAGGACTTTTCCGACAAGAAGACTGCTTGCAACTACGATTTTAAGGTAGAGGCTGCGGCAGATGCCCTTACTCCTCTCCTTATAAAGGGTGAATTGGATATGATCGCCATCCCCGCAAATGTTGCTTCCGTCCTTTACAATAAAACAAACGGCGGCGTACAGGTGCTTGCCATTAACACTCTCGGCGTACTTTATATCGTTGAGCGCGGCAACAGCATAAGCTCTGTTGCTGATCTTAAGGGCAAGACGATTTACGCAACAGGCAAAGGTACAACACCTGAGTACAGCTTGCGTTACATTCTTTCCAAGAACGGTCTTGATCCCGATGAAGATGTAGAGATAGTATGGAAGACCGAGGCAACCGAGGTTGTTGCACAGCTTGCCAATACCGAAGGCGGCATTGCTATGCTTCCCCAGCCCTTTGTAACAGTTGCGCAAAATCAAATTACAGAACTTGAGATCGCATTAAACCTTAACGACGAGTGGAGCGCGGCAGATGACAGCACATCTATGGTTACGGGTGTTACAATAGTTCGCAAAGAGTTTGCGGCAGAGCATCCCGAACTTATAAAGGCGTTCCTTGCGGAATATAAGGCGTCCACCGAATATATAGTAGCTAACCCTGCTGAAGCCGCTCCTTGGGTTGAGGCAAAGATAGGCGTTAAAGCTCCTATTGCGCAAAAAGCTATCCCCTACTGCAACATAAGCCACATCACCGGCGCCGATATGAAGGCAAAGCTTAGCGGTTACCTTGGTGTTCTGTTTGAACAAAATGCACAGTCCGTAGGCGGCAAGTTGCCTGCTGACGATTTCTACTATGAAGCTTAGTAATATAATTTACAAAATTGTAGCCGTCCTGCTGGCCCTTTGTGCCTGGCAGGCGGCTGCCCATTTTACTAACCTTCCCATTTTGTTGCCCTCGCCACTTGATGTATTAGAAGGGTTTGTTTCCATTTGGAAAGGCCAGATGTTTGCTGTTAATATAATAACTACATTTGACAATATTGTAAGCGGTTTCCTTTGGGGCTTTTTTGCAGCAGCGTTTTTTGCAGTCCTTGCAGGTAGGTTTCGTATTATCAGAGAGCTTTTGTGGCCCTATATGATAACGATAAAATCCGTACCCGTTGCCTCGTTTATAATAATTGCACTGCTGTGGATTTCAACGGATGATTTATCGGGTTTTATCTCATTTTTGATGGTCTTCCCCATTGTTTACAACAATATTTTGGAGGGTTATAAAAGTATAGACCAAAAAAAGATTGAGGTAGCAAAAGTATTTGGCATACCTTTTCATAAGCAGCTTATATACATTTATCTGCCTGAAATGAAGCCCTTTATTATTTCTGCCTGCTCTACCTCTTTTGGTCTGGCGTGGAAATCGGGAGTTGCAGCAGAATTTATAGCTTTGCCCTTCAATTCTATAGGCGAACAGCTTTATTACTCCAAAATTTATTTTGAAAGCGTTGACTTGTTTTCGTGGACACTAATATTGGTAGTAATAAGCTTTGCTTTTGAAAAATTGATGGTGGGTGCTATAAAACTGTTGTATATGGGGGTTGAAAAGCTGTGAATTGTATTGTATTTGAAAATGTTTCAAAAAACTTTGACGGCAAAAATGTGCTGAACGCCCTATCCTTTTACGCAAAACAAGGAGAAATGCTTGCCATTATGGGACCGTCCGGTTGCGGAAAAACCACCATATTGAACCTTATATTAGGATTTCTGAAACCTGACAGCGGCAAGATAAGTGCACCAAAAAAAGCAAGTGTAGTTTTTCAGGAAGACAGACTGTTCGAGGAATTTTCCGCCCTATCAAATGTTGAATCGGTAATACCGGCACGTCAGAACAAAGAACACTGTGCCGACATTCTGAACGCTTTGGGCTTAGAAGACTTAAAAAAGCCCGTGTGCAAGCTTTCCGGTGGTATGAAGCGTAGAGTTGCCATAGCTCGTGCATTGGCTGCTGAGGCGGATTTTTATGTTCTGGACGAACCCTTTAAGGGCTTGGACGAAGATACAAAGGATGAGGTTATTGCTTTTGTTAAAGAACGCTTGGCAGGTAAAACCGTTATTATTGTTACACACCAAAGGGACGAAGCCGAGAAACTTAATGCACGGCTATTGCTGTTGGATAAAAACGGAACTATAATTGAATAACAGAAATGCGGCAGCTGAAAAACTGCCGCATTGTTTTTTAGTGCCTTGCACCTTTGTAGTGTTATGAAGGCGGCTACCGTTCGGTGTCCGCCTTCAAGCTGATGACAAACTTGTCATCAGCTTGGCAGAGCGCTGAGAAAGAGTGCAGACAAGACGAACTGAGGAGAAAATGTACATAGGTACTGTGAGCCGAAGTTCGTTTTGAACGAAAAAAATACAATGTAATGCAGAAAATTCAGGGATGTGTCCCTGAATTTTCATCTTTGTGTGTAATTATATTTTTCTTTTTTCGTGGTCTGTGCCTTTGTCAGCGGTCTAAAGGCGGCTACCGTTCGGTAGCCGCCTTCTTTGCCGGGGTCCCCAAGAAGTCGACAGACTTCTTGGGGAGATTGTTATTCTACGTTACTTATAACCGTAGTATTGGGGAACAACGCATCAAGTATAGGCTGCATATTTGCACGTTCTTCGGCTGTAGCAGCTATCGCCGTGCCTGCTGTAGGCGAATAGAAGTACTGATAGCAGAAGAATACGACGCCTGTACACTTAGGCAAACTGTCACGAACATACTCAAGAGAAGACTTGATTACGTCACGGTTGTTCACCCACTCGTACTGAGCTTCTGTAGAACCTGCGTAAGTATCTATTGTGCCATTATAGCCATCCAACGCCTTACCGAGTGTGATGCCTGCGTAAAGGGTTACGGAAGAGGTTGTAACAATGTTTGACCAACCCGTAGAGCAGGAGCTGAAGGACTGGGTTGCGTGGAGCATACCGAAGTATACCTGAGGACAGATATAATCGATATAGCCGCTTGTGGAGCACCAGGTATAAACATCTGCGTACTGAGAGTTATAAACCGTGCTCATATTACCTGCAGGAGAGATACCGAAGAGGATATCCTTATCCACAGACTTAACTGCGCTGTAAATGCCGCTTACAAGCTTATTAAGATTATCTCTACGCCAATTTGCAAGGGACAAGCTACCTGTATATGCATTGTATGCCGCAGAGTCAAAGCTTGAAGCCGTAGTGGGATAGAAATAGTCGTCCATATGAACACCATCGATATTATAGAGAGTACAAATTTCTTTAGCACCGTCAATAATAAGCTGGCGAACTTCTTCGTATGCCGGGTTGAGATAGTAGTAACTGCTGTACTGTACAACATACTTGCCGTTGTAAGCAGAGTTTTGATACCACTCGCCCACCTTAAAGCTCGTGCTAACGTTAGCGATATCCGTAGAGCTCATAAGTCTGAGAGGATTGATCCACGCCTGTACGGACATATTACGTGCGTGTGCCATTTCTATGATAATAGCGAAGGGGTCATAGGAATGGGTCTTACCGTAAGAACCTACTACATACTTACTTGCCGTGTAATATTCGGAAGGATACATACTGTCACCGTTAGGTCTTACCTGAACGTACAGAGTGTTTATGCCGATGTTCTTACAGTTATCAAGGATAGTAGTCATAAGAGATCTGTAGCTTGCCTCGGAGCGCTGAGAAGAGTTAGACACAAATACGCTATTAAGGTCGAACTGAGACAGCCACATACCCTTTACATGAGAGTAGTTAAGTTGCTGATATTCACTGGGGTCAACAATGGGATCATCCGGCTCGTCTGTACTGCCGCTGCCGTCAGGCAGTGTACCGTCTCCTTCGTAAATCGCAATGTAGGACGAACCCGTTACGCAGGTTGCGTTGGTAAGGTTAATGTCCTCAGTGAGTACAAGCAAATCACCAACATCTACGTAATCACAAGCAGCTTGTGTCTGGCTGCCCATATGCACGGCAACAACGATACCGTTTACGGGAACTTCGGCAGATTTTTCAGAGCCAGATGCATACTTCTCTGTTACAATGTAGCCACCCTTTGCTTCTGAATAGCCTGCAACGTAAACTTCCCAATAAGTAGCCGTAAAGGCAGAGCCGTAGTTGATGGTATAAACGTGAGAACCGCCGGAGGTGTACTGACTTGCATTAACGCCGTTTATGTAGATGATACCTTCAAGAGCTTGACCGTTATCCTCGACAAAGTTTGCGGTAAAGGTAAGGTTGTCACCTATTTCTGCAGTGCTTGTGGGCAAGCTGGGCGTCCAAGAAGTAAATACATAACCACTGTCAGCCACAGGTGTGGGCACTGTAATAGCGCTCCAAAGTGTGCCCTCGTCAACGGTGAATACCGTTGTGCCGCTGAGCTTACCGCCGACACCTGCATTGAAGGTAATTACACATTGGTCAACGGGAGTAACGATGAAGTTTGCTGTATAGGTTTTGTTTTCGGTTATTGTTGCGGGGAATGCAGGCGTCCAACCCGTAAAGGTGTAGCCGTCATTTTCGGTAACGGTAGGAACGGTTATAGTGGACCAAGCCGTGCCTGTAGGAACTGTAACGCTGGTGGTACCGTTAAGCGTACCGCCCGTACCTGCAACAAAGGTAACCGTTCTCCACTGAGAAGCGTCGTATGTAAAGTTTGCAGTAAAGGTGAGATTTTCGGTGATAGCATCGCCGTCTTCAGGGAGAGAAGGTGTCCAACCGCTGAATACATAACCGGGATTTGCGGTAGCGGTGGGTATTTCGATTTCGCTCCACTCAGTACCTTCTACTACAGTTTGATAGGTAGAACCGCTTACGGTGCCGTTTGCACCTGCATTAAAGCTTACCGTATAGGTGGGAACAACTTCACCTTCCGCACCCCAAATTTCAAATTCACCAAGTCTGCAGATATACTCGCTCATGGCGCATTCGAAATATACATAGGAAACTTCTTCTGCTGTGCCGTTAACAGTTGCACTGTATCCGTAATCGGAGGTTGAAGTAAAGATGGTTGTTGAGCCGAACAAGGTTGTTATGTTGCTTGCGGAAGCACCAACGTAAACCTTTACGCTATCGGGAAGGACACGGTTGGAAGAGCCGTTTCTCAAGCCAAAGTTCATAACAGCGCTTGTCATAGTAATGGGTGTGGAAAGCTTAAATGTAACGCCTATCATATTGTTGCTTCTGGATACTTCTACCCAGGCATCATTTGTGCCTTCCAACCACTTGCCGTCGTTAAGATATCCGCTGCCGAATGCAGAGCCGGAATCGAAGGAGTCCGGGAAGCCGGTCTGAACCGTACCTGCGGTGATCATATAGTTACCGCCGTTCTCCTTAAGCGCATAGTTAAACTCTTCGCCGCCGACTTTTTCCGTAAATACTGCGGTGTAAACAGCAGAAGAGGAAATAACACTGGAGGATGTGGGCAACTCAGGAGACCAGTGAGAGAATCTGTAGCCTTCGTTGGCAACAGGAGTAGGAACGGTTATTGTGCCGAAGGTGTTACCGTCGGGAACACCGAAGGAGCTTGTACCGCTGAGAGTACCGTTGCTGCCGGCAACAAAATTAATGCTGTGTACCGTTGTATTAACTTCGGGACCAAGCACCTCTATTTCACCTATTCTTGCTGCGTAATAGGTGCTCATAGAAAGGGTGATTTGCAGATATTTGATAGAGCTTGATGAAGTGTTTTCTACAACAGCTTGATAGCCGTAACCGCTGATATGGTCATAATTGGTAACGGTTTTGCCCATTTGCGTCCAAGAAACATTGCTGTTAAGGGATGTCCTTGTGGTGTATTTTACAGTTACGCTATCGGGCAAACCTCTGTTACCGGAAGCCGCGGGAGTACCAAGGTTAACTACAACCTGCTCTATATCAGACTTTGCAGAGTCAAGCTTAACAATAATGATTATTACGTTGCTTTGTGCCTGGAAGCCGCTTGTGGAGCCACGGGCACGTTCAACCCAGTTGCCATCGCTGAGAAGAACCTGAGAATTATCGTTAAGGTAACCGTTGCCGAAGCTTAAGGTTGTGGAGGAGAAGCTGACTCTCATAGATTCCGTGCTTACGGTGGAGAAAGCTGTATCATCATAAGTATCAAGCTTACTACCTATGTAGTATGCATAAGTACCGCCGTTTGCGGCAGAAGCATAGTTTTCACGGTATGAGCCAACCTCTTCTATAACGAACAGCGCTGTATAGGTTACGCTTGCCGTGATCTTGCTATCGTCGGAGGGCAATACCGGCGTCCAACTGTCAAACACGTAACCCGCATTTGCAACAGGCGTAGGAACGGTTACCGCATTGCTCCATAAGGTACCTTCCTCTATATCGTCAAACGCCCAAGTTCCTTGCAAGGAACCGTTTGAACCTGCTACGAATACTATCGAATAGGTAGGAATTTTTTCAAAACTTGCAGTAAATGTTACATCCGCTGTTACTGTAGAGGGGAAGCTTGCGCTCCAAGCGGTAAATCTGTAACCATCGTCAGCAACGGGAGAAGGAACGGAAATAGAGGACCATGCCGTACCCTTAAGAACGGTATATGCAGTAGCTCCGCTCAATTTACCGTTAGTGCCTGCAACAAATGTTACTGTTGCGTACTGGCTTGCGTCATATACAAAGTTTGCCGTATAGGTCGCGTCTGCTGTTACGGTTGCAGGGAAAGAAGGCGACCAAGCGCTGAACTTATAACCTGCGTTTGCCGTAGCCGAAGGAACACTTATTTCGGACCAAGCAGTGCCCTTAAGTACGGTAAATGTACTTGTGCCGCTTATTGTACCGTTAGAGCCTGCAACAAAGGTTACGGTTGCATACTGACTTGCATCATATACAAAGTTTGCCGTGTAAGTTGCGTCTGCTGTTACGGTTGCAGGGAAAGAAGGCGACCAAGCGCTGAACTTATAGCCTGCGTTTGCCGTAGCGGAAGGAACGCTTATTTCGGACCAAGCAGTGCCCTTAAGTACGGTAAATGTACTTGTTCCGCTTATTGTACCGTTAGAGCCTGCCTTAAAGCTTATTGTTGCATACTGACTTGCATCATAAACGAATTCTGCAGTAAAGGTTATGTCATCTGTAACGGTTGCGGGGAATGCGGAAGACCAAGCACTGAATTTATAACCTGCGTTTGCAACAGGAGTGGGAACAGTAATCTTGTTCCAAGAAGTGCCCTTAAGCACGGTATAAGTACTTGTGCCGCTTATTGTACCGTTTTCACCCGCAACGAATATTACGGAAGCGTACTGCTCGTTATCAACAACGAAAGTTGCGGTATAGGTTGCGCTTTCTGTAATAGTCTCGGGGAAAGCAGGTGACCAGGATACAAACTTATAACCGTCTTTTGCGGAATAAGCGGGAACTGTAATCTCGCTCCACGAAGTGCCCTTAAGCACGGTATAGCTGCTTGTACCGCTTATTGTGCCGTTTTCACCGGCAACAAAGGTCACCGTTGCATACTGGCTCTCGTCAACAACAAATTTTGCTGTATAAGTTGCGTCACCCATTACGGTTTCGGGAAGAGCGGGAGACCAACTGTCAAACTTATAGCCTGTATCTGCCTTTGTTAAGGGTATTGTGATATCGGCAAAAGAACTGCCAATAAGGGCGGTTACCGTTGCAGTGCCGCTGATACTGCCGTTTTCACCTGCAACGAATTTTATTGTAGCGTATTGAGTTTCATCATAAACGAACTGTGCCGTATAAGTTGCGTCCTCAGTTACGGTTGCGGGGAACGCAGGAGACCACATACTGAATTTATAGCCGGCGTCAGCTACAGCGGAAGGAACGGTAATTGCACTCCAAGCTGTACCCTTTACTACTGTATAGGAACTTTGACCGCTCAGGCTGCCGTTTTCGCCTGCCGCAAAGCTTACAGTTACATATTGACTGTCATCAACATCAAACATTGCGGTATAAGTTGCATCAGCATTTACCGCACTGCTGTTGGAAGGCAGTTCGGGAGACCAACCAATAAACTTATAGCCTGCATCTGCAACGGGTGTGGGAACAACAATGTCATTCCAAAGAGTACCGCCGTTAACAGTATAGCTTTGTGTACCCTGAAGACTGCCGTTTTCGCCGGCGTTAAAACTTACCTCATAGGAGGTTGAGGGGCTACCGCCGAAGCCGTAAACTTCAACCTCACCAAATCTGCCGACAAACGCACTCATAGGGCATACAAACTTAACATAATCCACTGCTTTTGCTTCAACTTCGGCTTTTATTGTGGCAATGTAGCCATAATCGCCTATAGCTGTATATGCAGAAGTTGTGCCGAAATATGTATCTTCCCCACCCTCAACAGAGGTGTAAACAGTAACACTGTCGGGAAGAACACGGTTGCCGCTTTCCATTAAACCTACATTGATAACCGCCTTAGTCATCTCAATAGTCTGTGAAAGCTTAACTTTTATAACTATCTGAGAGTTTGAACGCGAAGCTTCTACCCAACGGTCATCCGTATCTGTAAGCAAAACACCGTCGTTAAGATAACCGCTTCCGTACTCTTCATCGGCATCAAAGGAATCCACATAAACATCAAAAGGTGCGCCGACGGTAAACATATACTGACCGCCCATATCAGCGCTTGCATAGTTCACCTCTTGGGAAAGAGCCACCTTTTCAAAGTTTGCAACAAAGCTTATATCCCCAGTTACGGTTTCGGGGAAGCTGGGTGTCCAACCCGTAAAGATATAACCGTTATCACAAGAAACGGTAGGTACGGTAATGGCAGAAAAACTTGTTCCGTAAGCCACAGACTGCTGAGTATTGCCGGACAAAGAGCCGCCCTCACCTGCTGTAAAGCTTACAGTATATTTCTGCCCCACTGTACTGCTTTCAGACTCGCTGCTGTCCTCCTCACTGCTTGTATCGCCGCCGGAGGGAGTTTTGGGATGTTTATAATCGTTTATATTGCTCCTGTTAGACATGTGGGAGCGAAGAATTGCAAAGTCGGTAGTGGTAACAGCACCGTCATAATCAACATCTGCTGCTGCGATATGAGCACTGTTAAAAACGTTAAACTTTGCTATATAACGACGAAGACCGAGAAGGTCAATGCTGGAAATAACGCCGTCGCCGTTATTGTCACCCTTAACCAAAGCGGTAACCGTTTCGGTACTGTAAGAAACGGTAAAGCCAGTACACATACGCACGGTATCGCCCGCCTCGTCACCGTTTAAATCGTATACAGTAACACGACTTGAAGGGTTATCAAGATTTTGTTTGAACTCCTCTACAGACGTGCCCGTAACCACATCGTAGATAAAGCCCTTATCGTGGTCTATGTAATAGACCGAGCTCTCAATTGCACTTGCCGCAGAGCTGAGCAATGCAGGGTAGGCGGTAAACAACGACAAAACCATCGTAATCGCCAACAATGCGGATAGCCTTTGTTTGAAACTCATAGCTAATAACTCTCCTTGCTCGGGATGTGCACAGACACACCCGTAGAATATCAAGTGTAAGTATAATACTTTTTTGTGAACAATGCATTAATAATAAAAAACTTATAAACCAAAATAGCATTTTTAGCATTGTGCACAAAAACGCCGACGTTTTGCAAACGTCAGCGTTTTGAAATCTGTGCAACTTTATTAATTCTTAAGGGAATGTATAGGTGCGGGGATAATGCCGCCTCTGTTAACAAATACAGAAGGATCGCAAGAGCTTATTTTCATAACAGGTGCACTGCCCAACAAACCGCCAAAGTCTACGCTGTCGCCAACTGTCTTCCCGTAGGCAGGAATAACCCTTACAGCCGTGGTTTTAGAGTTTATAACACCTATCGCAGCTTCGTCAGCTATCATTGCGGAAAGCACCGCTGCGGGAGTGTCGCCGGGAACTGCTATCATATCAAGACCAACTGAACATACTGCCGTCATAGCCTCAAGCTTTTCCAAACACAAAACCCCGTCATTAACCGCCTTTATCATACCTGCATCCTCGGACACGGGGATAAATGCACCGGAGAGTCCGCCCACCTTAGAGGATGCCATAACGCCGCCCTTCTTAACAGCATCATTAAGCATCGCAAGCGCCGCAGTTGTGCCGCAACCGCCGCATTGACCTATCCCCATCGCCTCCAAAATCTCGGCAACGGAGTCACCAACGGCAGGAGTAGGCGCCAAAGATAAGTCAACTATACCGAAGGGCACACCAAGTCTGCGACTTGCTTCCATAGCAACAAGCTGACCCACTCTTGTAATTTTAAAAGCTGTACGCTTTATCTCTTCGGAAAGCTTTTCCAAATCGCCGCCGCCAAGCTTTTCTACCGCTGTTTTTACAACACCGGGGCCGGAAACGCCCACGTTAAGTATGGTTTCACCTTCGCCGACACCGTGAAAAGCGCCCGCCATAAAGGGGTTATCGTCGGGAGCGTTGGCAAACACAACCAGCTTTGCACAGCCGATGGAGCCATTATCCTTAGTAAGGTACGCTGTTTTAAGTATTATCTCGCCAAGCTCCTTTACCGCATCCATATTAATGCCGGATTTTGTAGAGCCTATGTTTACGGAAGAACAAACTCTTGACGTTTCTGCCAAAGCTTGCGGGATAGACGCTATCAAAGCCCTATCCGCATCAGTCATCCCCTTTTGCACCAAAGCGCTGTATCCGCCGATGAAGTTAATACCCAAGGCATCCGCCGCCCTGTCCATTGCCTTTGCGGCAGAAACAAAACCGTCTGCATCCAAACCTGCGCCCGCTATTGCAATAGGGGTGACGGAAACACGCTTGTTTATTATGGGAATGCCGTATTCCTTTTCTATCTCCTCACCTACAGAAACAAGCTTTTCTGCTCTGCGTGTGATTTTGTCATATATTTTTTCTGCAAACAAGCTACCGTTGCCGCCGCAATCCAACAAAGAAATACCCATCGTTATTGTGCGGATATCAAGGTGGTCGTTGCTTATCATATTGACTGTTTCGAGAATATCGTTTCTGTTAATCACACGGATACCCCCTATATTCTGTGCATAGCATTAAAAATGTCTTCATGCATAGTTTGGATTTTCAAAGCGTTTTTGTCAGCCAACTCGTTCATAATATCTACAAATTCCGAAAGCTTCAACTTCATTTCACTTATATCGGCTATCATAAACATTACAAAATAGTCTCTGAGCACGCTTTGAGATATATCAATAATGTTAACACCGTGTTCCGTGCAGACAGCACTCACTTTTGCGATTATACCCTTGTTGTCTTTTCCTGTAACGGTTATAACTGCATTCATAATTCAAAACACCTCTTTTATATTTATTTATAATTTTAACAGTGTATCCAAAAGCTCTTTGTCCGTCATTTTGTGCGCTTTTTCTACAAGAACTATACCAAGCTCTTCGGCTCTTGAGCGAAAATATTCAAGCCCCTGCCCTTTTTTGTTAAGTCCTGAGCAAACAAGCAGCTTCTTGGCGTATCTGTTGCCAAACCTTGCAGCGACAGTATTAAGCTTATAAAGCTCTATCTCCTCGACACCGCCGTTCTTACAGGAAACGAAAATGGGTACAAGCCCTTTTGTTAAAATCAAATCAACTTCGTTTGTCGTACCGCCGAAGGATACTCCCTCGCCTGCAAGAAGCCCGTCCCAATCTATAACCGCCCCGCACACACAATCAGAAAACGCCAAGGCTCCGTGCTTGTCCCTTGCACAAGAGGCAACGGAAAGCATTTTATATTCCAAAACATTACCGGATTTACCAAGTGCTCTTTTTACAAAAGCGTTTTTATAGGTGAAGCCAAAACCGAATTTTTCCTCACATATATGCGTAACAAGCCCTTTGCGTCCAAGCTTACGCAAGAACTTAAGGGCATAAGTCTTGCGCTTATCATAGTCCGCAAAGCGCCTTTTGCCCTCGCCGTCTTCTACAAAAAAACGAAGACCGTTATCAAAAACTCTTGCCACCGTCAAAAGCTCTGCAAGCTTTGCCGTGCTTTTGTTCCACTCCATCGCTGCGACCTTGCAAACCGCCCACAAATCGTCGAGATCTTCATCCGCACCAAGTCTGTCAGCACGCATTCCGCTTGCTACAACGCCGCCGTGTAAGGCTATATTTTCGTCAACCGTCAACTCTGTAAACGGCATTTTTTCGGCAATGTACCCGTCACCGTCACAGTCGGTCATCCGCTTACTGTTGAAGTTGTAACGGTGCATTTGCAGATTTTTTGTGTTTTTATACTTTTCATACACAATACCCATCGCAACCAGCGCCAAGTCGTCACCGCCGGTAAGGTCAAAGCAACACTTTTCCTCGTTCTCTACCACCTCAATCAAGCAGTTGACAATTGTATTAACCGAATTTGTAGGAACGGAACGATGCTCAAACACAGCATTTATACCTTTACGTGCGGCTATACGGCTGTAAGCAGATATCCTGCGTTTTGCACGCCTGCCGCCGCCGATAAATATAACTTTATCGGGATTCAGCAAAAAGCAACTTACCATATTCTCAATAGGTGCGCAGGCAAAGAATTCCACTACTGTCATAAGCTAACACCTCTTGGGGGTATTTTATAACATTTTACGCAATTTGTCAACAACTTAAGCAATACAACTGCTTTTACAAAACACTTTTTGCCCATTATAATCTAGCAACGGTTATTGACAAATTATTCACTTTGTGATATTCTGTAATTTGGTGTTTGATGTGCAAATACAATACTGTAATTTATCAAAAGGCGGTATTATTTTATGAAATACGATGTTATCATAATCGGTGCAGGCCCCGGCGGTATTTTTACCGCATACGAGCTTACAAAAGCTAACAAAGACATTAAACTTGCGGTTTTTGAGCTTGGTTATCCTTTGGGCAAAAGAAAGTGCCCCATTGACGGCAAAAAGGTTAAAAGCTGCATAAAATGCCCCACCTGTGCTATTATGAGCGGATTTGGCGGTGCAGGTGCTTTTTCCGACGGCAAATACAACATAACCAACCGTTTCGGCGGCACTTTGTATCAGCACATAGGAAGCGTCGAAGCCATAGATCTTATGCGTTACGTGGACGATATAAATCTTGCCCACGGCGGTGAAGGAACAAAGCTTTATTCCACAGCTAACACGGATATAAAAAAACGCTGTCTTGAAAACGGTCTGCATCTGCTTGACGCAAAGGTACGCCACTTGGGCACGGATATAAACTATGTGGTTTTGGAAAACCTTTACAACGAGCTTAAAAATAAGGTAGACTTCTACTTTAATACCTCAGTTGATTCCGTTTCCGGAGTTTGCGGAGACTACAAGGTACACACCAAGGATGCGGTATACAGTTGCGACAGGTGTGTTATTTCCGTTGGCAGAAGCGGCAGCAAATGGATGGAGGGCGTATGCAAATCTTTGGATATACCCACAAAATCCAACCGTGTAGATATAGGTGTAAGGGTTGAATTGCCTGCAGTAGTATTTTCCCACCTGACAGACGAGCTTTATGAAAGTAAAATTGTGTACCGCACCGAAAAATTTGAGGACTTAGTGCGCACTTTCTGTATGAACCCCAACGGTGTGGTCGTTAACGAAAACACTAACGGCATAGTAACCGTAAACGGACACAGCTACGAAGACAAGTCAAAGCATACGGAAAATACAAACTTTGCGCTTTTGGTAAGTAAGCATTTTTCCGAACCTTTTAAGGATAGTAACGGCTACGGCGAAAGCATTGCAAAACTTTCAAACATGCTGGGCGGCGGTGTTATTGTACAGCGCTTCGGCGATCTTGTAAGAGGCAGACGCAGTAACGAGGCACGTATTAACGAAAGCTATGTTACCCCTACCCTTGCGGCAACTCCCGGCGACCTAAGCTTGGTTATGCCCAAGAGAATACTTGACGGCATTATAGAAATGATATACGCTTTGGATAAAATTGCTCCCGGCACCGCCAATGACGATACATTGCTGTACGGTGTAGAGGTTAAGTTTTACAATATGGAGGTTGAAATCGACAACAACCTGCAGACAAAGCACAAAGGTCTTTACGTAATAGGCGACTGCAGCGGCGTTACTCATTCACTGTCCCACGCATCGGCAAGCGGCGTTTATGTAGCAAGACATATTTTAAGCACTATAGAACAATGACAGAAGAAAAAACGAAGGTCAACAAAATAAAATCACTCTTTGTCCGTAGTAAAGGCAAGGATGTGGATATGACGGTCGGCAGTATTTACAAAAACATTTTTTGGTTTGCACTGCCACTGATGATAGGCAACCTGTTTCAACAGCTCTATAATATGGTGGATACCTGGGTCATAGGAAGGTTGGATAACAACGATGCTTATTCTGCCGTGGGAACAGTCGGTCCCATTATCAACATTCTTATAGGGTTGTTTACCGGTCTAGCCAGCGGAGCCGGTATCATAATATCACAGCATTACGGCGCAAAGGACAAAAAGAAGGTGCACGATTCCGTGCATTCCTTTGTGTTTTTAACGTTGGTGCTTTCCGTTGTTTTTACCATAGCAGGTGTTCTCGGTGCACCATTTATGCTTAAGCTTATGTTGCGTTCCGAAAACAATATGGAAAGCATTTACCCCTATGCAAAAAGCTATCTTACCATATATTTTGCAGGGATTTCCGCAATGATGATATACAACACGGGCGCAGGAATCTTGCGTGCTGTGGGTGACTCTAAACGTCCGTTTTACTTTTTGGTGGTTTCTGCATTAACAAATATTGTTTTAGACTTTTTCTTTGTGTTCGGGTTAAATATGGGCGTGGAAGGCGTGGCGTTAGCCACCGTCATAGCGCAAGCTCTGTCCGCCGTATTGACGACCGTAACGCTTTTACGCACGGACAGTGTAGTAAAGCTTAAAGTTAAAGACATAAAATATGACAGCGCTATGGTAAAGCGCATCACCAAGGTAGGCTTGCCTGCCGCCGTGCAGATGTCCATAACCGCTTTTTCCAACGTGTTTGTACAGTCTTATGTGGCTAACGTAAACCAGGCTACCGACTCTGCCTGTATGTCGGGCTGGACCTCTTATTCCAAGATAGACCAGTTTATTTTTCTGCCCGTACAGGCAATATCCCTTGGCGTAACCACTTTTGTCGGGCAAAACCTGGGATGCGGCAACAAAAAGCGTGCCGAGAAAGGCACACAGGTTGCGTTTTATATGTCCCTTTTGGTTACCGTAGCAGTAATAGGATTGGTTTTGCTGTTTACACCTACACTTGCAGGGATATTCAATTCCGACCCTCAGGTGGTTAAATACGCAAAACTTTTACTTTATAATATTACACCTTTTTACCTGTTTTGCTGTGTTAACCAAGTGTTTTCAGCGTCTATGCGAGGCGCAGGCAATACAAAAGCACCGATGCTTATAATGCTTGGTTCTTTTGTAGTTTTCCGACAGATTTATTTGTTCGTAATGTCAAACTTTATATCAAACGACATCTTACCTATAGCGTACGGGTATCCTGCCGGCTGGTTTGTATGTTGTGCCGCCACATTGGTATATTATAAATTTTTCCACTTAAAAAGTAAAAACTGCTGTATTTAACAGCAAGGTTTCACTTTTCTTTTCGGGAGGATCTGGTCTTTATGAAAGAAAGCAAAAAAAGCGATGTTAAAAAATCAAGATTTAAATGGGTGGACACCGCTAAGAACTATCTTACAAAAAAATGTGAAGCATTTAAAGATACCGCATTTTTTAAATGGTTATACAAATACATCGTCAGCCCTTTGGTTGCATTCTATATGCACAAATTCCTTTTGTGCTTGGTAACTGCGGTAGTTCTTAATTTTATTATTGAATGGGCGTCTCGTCGCTCTTTTTCCCGATTGATGTTGCACGTTGTCGACAACTTCCCCATGTTTTTGTTTGGGTCTTCGGTTATCGCACTGACGTTTTGCCTATCCATGCTATTCAAGCGCAGACTGTTTGTATACAGCGTTGTGCTGGCAATTTGGATAAGCTTGGGTGTAAGTAATGTTAGCATGTTGCTTAACCGTTCTAACCCATTGATGCTTATAGATTTTAAAATTATGCGCTCAGGTATGAGTCTTTCTACAATGTACCTGACAGTGCCCACCATAATCTTGCTTGCTCTAATGGTAATAGGCATAATAGTAGCACTGGTTTTCCTTTACAAAAAATCCCCAATTGAGCCTGTGAGATACAAGCGTGCCGTAGCCTTTACCCTTTGTGTCGCTTTGCTTGTAGGCGGACTTGCAGGTGTATTCTCTATATACGAGGTCGTTTCTCCAAACCAAAGATTACCCGAAGACTATAACAACTGCGGCTTTGTATACTGTCTGCTTTACGGCATTGTGGACTCCGGCATATCCAAGCCCAGCGACTACGACAATTCCACAATAGACGAAATTAAAACTATCGTTGGATCGGTAAAAGAAACAGTACCGGAGGAACTGCCCAACGTAATAGTCTTACAGCTTGAATCTTTTATGGATATGAACAGAATTGACGGTATTGAGCTTTCCGAAGACCCTCACCCCTATTTTACGAAACTGAAACAAAATTATCCCAGCGGTATGCTTACGGTAAATGCATTAGGTTCCTGCACCGCAAATGTGGAATATGAGGTGCTTACAGGTACGGATATCAGAAGTTACGGCTTTGACGATTATCCCTATTTAAGTTTTTTGCAAAACAACTGTATGGAGTCTATTGCCTACAATCTTAGAAATTTAGGGTACACCACCACGGCAATACACAACCACAACGGCGGTTTTTACGGCAGAAACGAAGCATATACCAACCTTGGTTTTGATAGGTTTATTCCTTTGGAAGCTTTTGGCGAGCTGGATTGGGATACAGACTATACATACTCCAAATACTGGGCACGGGACGAGATAATTCTTGACCAAATTAAAGGAGCAATGGAGCTTTCCGAAGGCGTTGATATGCTTTTGACCGTAACTGTCCAATGCCACAGCAAATACCACACAAAGTATTTGGAGGATTTTATTTATCCCGTAGAGGTAGGCGGCTTTGAAGATGATGAAATATATACAAATATGCTTTTGTACTATGCCGCTATGGCTCGCGAAGAAGACGAATTTATAAAAAGTTTGCTTGAGTATTTGGAGTCATTGGATGAAGAAACCGTTGTAATGATGTACGGTGACCACTTGCCCACCTTCATAGAAGACAGCGCGCAGCTTGTTGACTATAACGACGGTGAGAACCCCAACGCAAAGTACAACTCCGAATACGTAATTTGGCACACGGACGGATTGGATTTTAAAGCGGATAACAACAGCAAAAAGGATATCTGCTCCTTTGAGCTTACTTCCTACGCCTTGGATATGGCAGGCATAAGAACAGGCAACATAGCCCGTTTGTATTACGCAGATTTAACCGAAGAAAAGCTAACGGAATACCGCAACTCCTTAGCATACGACTTTTTGGAAGGCGAAAACTATTATTTTGGCGGTAACTCTCCTTAC
The DNA here is from genome assembly GCA_015064945.1 of Oscillospiraceae bacterium. GTDB lineage: Bacteria > Bacillota > Clostridia > Oscillospirales > CAG-382 > SIG636. Next base: position 18,914 of record SVRF01000036.1, read on the forward strand.
CAAACAATAGATACCGCCGTTGGGCTTATTCCTGCAGAGGTTACAGGTTATGAGATACATCCGGAAACAAAGACTTTCTTTGTCAAAGGCAAGGGCTTTAACCCCTCTTCGTACGTTTTCATAAACGGAGGCAGGTATTCCACCACTTATATAGATTCCGAAACCTTAGAGGTTACCGAGCAGGTTACAATACAAAACGGCGACCTTATAAGTGTACGGCTTTTGACAAAGGACCTTGTGCTTCTTGACGAAAGCGAAAGCTTTTCTGTCGGAAATCTTCCTACAGGTGAAAAGAAAACGGCAAACAAGGGCAAGGCAGGTCTGCATTCAGCCTTCAAGTTGGCGGTTATAACCATAGGAGTAATAATTATAACCGTTATTTTCGTCTTGATAGTTGTCAAATTTATCAAAAAAAAGCGAAACAACTTACCAAAAGCTGACAGGCAGGAATAAAACCGATCCGCTCCCATAAACAAAAGAAACAGTGCTTTTTGTTACACCGCAAAAAGCACTGTTTCTTTAATTTAAAGTCTTAAATAAAGTGTTTCCCCCTTGACTGAACAAAAAAATGATGTTATAATAAGCTTGCACAAATATATGCAAAACTTTTGGTATATTTGTGAATATATTTAACAAATGGGAGGCGTTCTTTTTGAAATTGAAACGTATTATTTCCACCCTGTTATCTATGGTTATGATAATGGGACTTGTTGTAGCCATTCCCTCCGTTGTAGAACCTGTAGAGGTTTCTGCAGCTACCAACTTGGCACTTTCCGCAACCTACAGAGGTGCTGATGGAATAGGAACCAACGGTACCGGTAATTACGGTGACGGTACAAGTTGGAATTCTTACCACTCCGGCAAATTAAACGACGGTACTATCGCAAGCGCTAAGACAAGCACCACCACAAACACTATTGAAATGTGTGTTGGCGAAATCACATCCGTTGTTAAAGGTACTGTTACTCTTTACTTTAAGCTTGCCTCCGCATCTGTTGTGGGCACTGTTGACATTTACACGAACAGACGTGATTCTGCTTACAGAGGTCACCCGGACACTGTAAGCGTGTATGTAGGTAATAGTGAGAGCGACGTTTCTTCCTCTACCCTTTTGGGCACGGTTGCTGAAGCCAACAGCACCGCTCACAGTTCTGACGGTTATGTGCGCAAGTATTCTGTTACCGGCGATGCGAAATCAGGTACATACGTAATTATACAGATGGTTGTAACCGCCACAAACTCCAGCACTACTGCAGGTGAAGGCGTTATTGGCGTTACCGAAGTTCAAATTTTGGAAGGTGCAATCGGCACTAAAGACGTATCCGCCAACGTTACTTATAAAGGCGCTACCGGTACCAACGCAAACGGTACGGGCAACTACGGTGAAGCTGACTGGACCACCTACCACGCAGGCAAGCTTAACGACGGCGTTATTGCTTCTACCTATTCCGAATCCACACAGGGACAAAACGTAGAAATATACCTTGATAGCTTTGCTGTCGGTAAAGTTTACGTTTACTTCAAGTTGCCTGAATACGCTACTGTTTGCGAAGTTAACGCATACGCAAATATACGTTCTAACAGCACAAACAGAGGCTATCCCGATCCATTTAACATTTACGTAAGTAACAGCGAATCTGTCGGCACCCTTCTCGGCACAGCTTCTTATACTTCTTACAATGCAGGTGTTAGAAAATACACTGCAAAGGGTTCTGCCGCAGGTAATTATGTTGTCTTCGAAATGACCATTCCCACAAATGTTTCCGTTATAGCTCTTACCGAAGTCCAAATTATTACTTCGGTAAGCGCCGACAAGCTTTCTCCTCCCACACTTACAGGCTCTACGGGCAGAGCTACCTTCACCGTTCCTACCATTACTTGGAACGCGGTTGAAGGTGCCGAAAAGTACGACGTTTATCTTAACGGAACAAAGGTTGTTTCCGATACAACCTCCCGTTCTTACACCCCCACAGGGCTCACTCCCTTTGAGCTTTACGGTAGAACCGGTCAACGCTCTTGCGAAAGCGTAACCGTTGTTGCAAAGGGCAGCGGAAAGACCGATTCAGACCAGTCTGCAGCATTCGAATTCCTTTATGTAAGCAAACCTACCGACTCATCCGGTAATCCCATAACAAGCGCAGATGTCATTCTTGACGCAGGCCACGGCGGATCAGACCCCGGTGCTATGCTTGACACCAGAGAAGAAGCAGACGACACTTTGAGAATGACTCTTGCTGTGGGCAAGTTGCTTGAAGAGGCTGGTTTCTCTGTTGCATACACCCGTACCACGGACGTATTTGACAGTATTTACGTAAAAGCGGCAAAGGGTGAAGCAGGTAATTTCAGGGCATTTGTCAGCTTCCATAGAAACTCTGCGACCTCCTTGGCAGAAGGTGTTGAGTATTATTATCAAACAGGAGAAACAATATCTCAACCTTTGGCAAATGCGTTTAATACAGAATTTGTTGCCGACGGCATTTGGAAGAACAGAGGTGTTAAAACAGCATCGTATGTTGTTCTTACACAAACCTCCTTCCCTGCCGCACTTATAGAGCTTGGCTTTATTAACAATCCCGACGAAAACACCAAGTTTGATACATATTTTAACGAAACTGCACAAGCCTCTGCGAGAAGTATTATTAAATATCTGGGGCACACCGTTGGATACACGGGCTATGTTGATGCACCTGCATCCGCTGCAGTTTCCGGCTCAGCTGTTACTGTTTCCGCCACCGTTGGTAACTACGGCAGCAACGCTAAGTTCGATATTCGAGGTTGGATGCTTCACAGCTACGGCGTTGAAAAGATGGAATACAGCGTTAACGGCGGTGCATGGACCGCACTTACCCTTTCTAACCGCAGCGGTGAGCTTGGCGCTTACACCAATTACCCCAACAAGGCGAACAGCGGCTATAGCAGCACAATCAGCACCGAAGGCTGGGCAGCAGGTAACTACACCATAAAGGTTAGAGGTACCACCGTTTGGGATTCTACTACCAAATACACCCAAACCTTTGACGTTGCAACCATCAATTTGACAGTTAACGATACCACCCCTGCTCAGTATACCGTAACCTTTAAAGACTGGGACGGCACAGTGCTTTCTACTCAGACCGTTACTGAAGGCGGTAGCGCAACCGCTCCTTCCGCTCCTTCCAGAACAGGTTACACATTTACCGGTTGGGACAAAGCGTTCAACAATATAACAGGTAACACAACCGTTACAGCACAGTACAGCATCAACTCCTTCACCGTTACCTTCATAGTAGATGGCGAAACAGTAAGCACACAGACCGTAAACTACGGCGGCGCAGCTTCTGCTCCCAATGTTGGCACCAAGGAAGGCTACACCTTCAGCGGTTGGGACAAGGCGTTCAACAACATTACTGCTGACACCACCGTTTCCGCTTCCTGGAACATTAACAGCTACACCGTTACCTTCGTTGTTGAC
>SVRF01000037.1 GCA_015064945.1 Oscillospiraceae bacterium
GGTTCGTTTTGAACGAAAAAATACAATATAATGCAGAAAAGTCAGGGGGTGCGTCCCTGACTTTTCATCTTTGTGTGTAATTATATTTTTCTTTTTTCGTGGTCTGTGCCTTTGTCAGCGGTCTGAAACGGCGGCTTTTAGCCGCCGTTTGCTATCTTTTTCCAAAAAAATGCATTTTGGACTTGAAAAGCAAGGCAGAAGCGGCTATAATATAATAGTTATGGTATGCTTATAGAAAGGCGGCGGCGACAGATGAAAAAATACAAGGACATACAAAGCTTGCTTAGCTATGTGCGCCGTGCCATAGACGATTTTGATATGATACGTCAGGACGAGACCGTTGCCGTAGGCGTTAGCGGCGGCAAGGACAGCCTTACTTTGCTGTGCGTGCTTCACGCTCTTAGCCGTTTCCACCCGAAAAACTTTAAAATAAAGGCTATACTTATAGACGCCGGCTTTGAGGGGGCGGACTTCAGCCCTGTGACAAAGCTGTGTGAGGAGCTGGAAGTGCCCCTTACCGTAGTACCTACCGACATAAAGCAGATAGTCTTTGACTACCGCAAGGAAAAGTGTCCTTGCTCCCTTTGTGCAAGGATGCGCCGCGGTGCTATCCACGAGGCGGCAAAGCGTGAGGGTTGTACCACTATCGCACTGGGGCATCATTTTGACGATGCGGTAGAGACCTTTATGATGAACCTGATAAACGAAGGGCGGCTTGGCTGTTTCAAGGCTAAGACCTATCTGGACAGACAAGAGGTTACGGTTATCCGTCCGCTGATATATCTGCCGGAAAAGCTGATAACGGGCTTTATCCGCCGTGAGGAGATAGAGGTCTGCGGGAAGGTGTGTCCCGAGGACGGCAACACGGAAAGAGAGCGCGTTAAGGAACTTATCGCAAGCCTTACGGAAAACGACAAGGGGCTGAAGGGCAGGATATTCGGCGCAATACAGCGTGGGGGCTTGATTTAGTTAATATAAAGTTTATCTGCCTAAAGTAAAATCCCCTAAAAGGAGGGATATACCCCTATGAATTTTTCGGCGTTGCTTTACTGCGTGGTATATCTTGCACTTTTGGGTTTAGCCTCTCAGTTTATAGGGATGAGCTTACCCCGAGACGTGTTTACAGGCAAAGGCTTTTGGTTCAGGTGCCGCACTTGGGAGAAGGGCGGCAAGATATATGAAAAGCTTGGCGTGCGGCATTGGAAGGACAGCGTACCCGATATGAGCAAGCTTTTTAAAAAAAGTATGGTTGCCAAGCAGATAAAAAACGGCATAGATTATGAACGTGCCGTGCTTATGCTTAAGGAGACCTGCGTAGCGGAGCTTATACATATACTGCTTGCGCTCTTCGCATTCCCCTGCCTTTTTATATGGCGAGGAGCAGGGGGCGCAGTGGTGTGGTTTATCTACGCATTGGGGAATACGGTCTTTGTGATAATACAGCGTTATAACCGCCCAAGATACGAAGCGCTTATAAAGCGCTTGGCGGTGCGCAAACAAATACATTAGATTGCGAAGGTGGTTTTATGAACTTACCCAACAAGCTTACATTACTTAGAATTGCGCTTATACCTTTTTTTGTGATATGCTTTTACCTGCCACTCGACTACAGTATGTATATAGGTGCGGCGGTATTTCTCGGCGCATACATAACCGATGCTGTTGACGGGCACATTGCAAGAAAGCACGGGCTTGTTACGGATTTCGGCAAGCTGATGGACCCTATTGCCGACAAGCTGCTTTCCGCATCAGCCCTTATAATGCTGTGTGCGGTAGGTCATATACACCCCGTTGCGGTTATAGTTATCCTGTCCAGAGAGTTCTTCATAAGCGGCTTGCGTTTGGTTTGTGCGGACAAGGGCGTGGTTGTTGCTGCCAGCAAATGGGGCAAGCTTAAGACCGTATCTCAGGTAGTGTGCATAATTGCGGTTATGCTGGCATACCCCACGGCGGCGCTTATCGCAAACGAGACCTTGGGCAAGGTGCTTACCGTTTTTGCAGACGTAACCGTTTGGATCTCCGTTGCCCTTGCACTTATCTCCGGCGCGGATTACGTTTATAAAAACAGGTCGTTTATAAAACAATAAGGTCAGGTGTTTTTGTGGAAAACAAATACGCAAACAAAATTCTTACAATTCCTAATATACTAAGTATGGTGCGCATCCTGCTTATACCGGTATACGGTTACTTGTATATAGCAAAGAATAATTATCTTGTTTCGGCTATCATCCTTGCGGCTTCTATGCTTACGGATGCTGTGGACGGCATTATAGCAAGAAAGTTCAATATGATATCCACCTTCGGCAAGATCATAGACCCCATTGCGGACAAGCTTACCCAAGCGGCTGTATTCTTCTTCCTAAGCCTGCGCTGGTGGGACCAGCTTAAATGGGTAGTGTTGATACTGGTGCTTAAGGAAAGCTTTATGCTGTTTATGGGGCTTTTCAACCTTAAAAGGGGACGTATGCTTAACGGCGCCCTTTGGGCAGGTAAGATATGCACCACCGTGCTTTTCGTTTCCATGGGTCTGCTTGTTGTCAATCCCAATATGGCAGACAGACACGTGGGTATGCTTTCCGTTTGCTGTTGCGTAGCAATGATATGCTCCTTTGCCTTTTACCTTTCCACCTATACGGGCGGTAATCACGGCGTTGATATAGTATCCTTAAGGAAGGATGACGAATAATGAAGGTGCTGATACTTTCAAGCAACACAGGCGAGGGGCACAACAGCGCCGCCGCCGCAGTTGCCTCAAAGCTTACAGAAAGAGGCCACAGTTGTGATATTAAGGATGCGCTGACCTATATTTCGGGCGGTATGTCAGACTTTATATGCGGCTGGCACGTGCGCCTTTACCGAAAAGCGCCAAAGCTGTTTGATTTGGGCTACAAGGTTGTGGAGAAAGGTCAGAACACCAAATGGGGCGTAGGCTTTGCGGCTTTCTTAAACAAGGGCGCCAAGAATTTGGCGGCAGATGTAAGGAAAAGCGGCTACGACCGGGTTCTTTCTACCCACCCCTTCTCTGCCTTTATGTTTACCACGGCGGTAAAAAAGTACGCTCTTACGGTTAAAAGCGGCTTTATTGCCACCGACTACACCTGCAGTCCGCCGGTAGAACGCACCTGTATGGATCTGTATTTCATCCCTCACAAGGAGGTCGCCCACGACTTCTTAAGTAAGGGGATACCCGAATATAAGATAGTTGCGTCGGGCTTGCCCGTAAGGGGAGAGTTTTACAAAAGATATAACAAGACGGCGGCAAAGCGTGCCTTGGGTCTGCCGCAGGATAAGCACAACCTGCTTTTGATGTGCGGAAGTATGGGGTGCGGCCCCCTTAAGCAGATAACGCAGCGGCTTTCCGTAACAATGCCCGATGATGCCCACCTTACGGTTATATGCGGCAGTAACAAAAAGCTTAAAAGAGAGCTTAAGACCCTTAGGTATCCCCGCGGCAACGTGCGTGTTGTGGGCTTTACCAACCGAATAAATTATTATATGGACAGCGCCGATATGATAATAACCAAGGCGGGCGGCATAACCTGTACCGAAGCTATGGTAAAGCGCTTGCCCATGGTGCTTATTAACGCCGTCGGCGGCTGTGAGACCTATAACCGCACCTTCTTTATAAGCAGAGGCGGTGCAGTTGAGACCAGCGGCAAAATAACGGACTTGGCGCTTCAGCTTTTGAAAAAACCCCGCCGCCTTGAGGATATGTCCGCCGCAATGGATGCCATATACCCCGGCAACGCCGCAGAAAATATTTGCGATTACATATGTAAGGAATAAAAACCCCCCCGGACAACAAGTGGCTGTAAAAAACAATGTTTTTTACAGCCACTTGTTTTAATTATAAAGGTCAAAATCAACGGGATATTGATAATATATACAATCCGGTACTTCGGTATAAATAACGTCCTGACTGATCTCAATAAGCTTTGCGTCATATCGTGATATCAAGCTTGCGTCCAAAGAATTTGTATCGCCGTCAATATTAACGTCGCCTGCTATCACATACACCCCTGTCAGCTCTTGGGTTTCGGCATCGTGCCTTAGAACAAACGAAACGTCCAAGCTGTTAATATATCCGTCACCCTGAACGTCGCCTATAACGATAACAAACATTACCTCTTTTATTTTGTTATTCGCAGCATCTTTGCGCAAAATAATCATACCTGTTTTAGCCTTTGTTGTAGACGTTACGGTTATGGGCTGTTTGTTGCTGTCAAGCACCGTTAATTCCTCTCCGTCTGCTGAAGGTATATCAGCCAAAAGCAACTGCATACTGTTATTTGCACTAACCTCAACACCTGATATAAGGGTCGTTTTGTACGCTACAGGGTTTGTTGAAAAGTTTGTAGTGACAACGGATACGTTACCCACAAAAAACTCAATGTCAACAGTAAGTGCCGTCCCAATCAGTTCTTCAACTGCGGAAATATCAACAAAAACGTTCCAAGAGTTTGCGCCTATTTCGGGCGTATAATTTGTAAGAAGCTTTGCGCGTATTCCGTTACTGCTTTCAACATAGATATTATTAAAACTTACCGTTACTTCATAATCGTTTATGCCAATTATAGCTTTGTCATATAAGGTTGGCACGGAGGCGGAAAAGACCATAAGTCTTGCGTCTGCATTTGCCATTGCAACTTTGTCGGCAGGCTCTTTTCTCACAACGTAAAAGGCAAACTCGCCTGTGCTGTTTGTAGGACTTGTTATGTAAAGCCTGTAGGTCTGCCCTGCGGTTAAATAAGCAGCACACAAAAAGTTTTTATTGCTTGCGCTTATATCATTGTTTGCCGCTATCTCATCCGCAGAAGAATTGTACAAATACCCTCTAAGGTCAAAATCGCTTTCGGAATAGAATATATAATTGCCGGACTGTGCAGGAGTATACATTGCCCAACATTCTTCTCCTACTTCGGAAATTATTGTTGCGTTTTTGCCGTAGTTACAGCTTACAGCAGTTTCCCATGTCTTACCGTAAGCCTTTAATACCTTGTAAGTACAGGACGCAGTAAGTTCTGTCCCATCCGTAGTCGTTGCCGTAATGGTTGCCGTACCGGGCGCAATTGCTGTTACAACACCGGTTTGTGAAACGGTTACACAGCTAGTATTGCTTGATGTCCACGTAAGAGGTTTCCCTGCCATTTCATTTGGCAGTAAGATCGAGCTGATGTTTTCGTTCGTCCCAACGGTTGACGAAAAAGAAGAAATAGAAGACTGAACTAAGTTTGAGTTATCAATTACACCACATTGATCGCTGAAATTCAAAGATTTAACAATGGCTCCTGTAGAATCTCTCCATATTATCTTTATTACCATTCCTCCGTTTGGGCTATTGTTTTTATCTATAATATTTACCCAATATAGTCGACTGTTCCCTGCATAGAGATTGTATGCTCCGTAATCAAAAACATACGTATGACACTGATTAACGTTACTGGTAGACCCATCGTAGTTAAGTGCGCCAGGAGATATTATTGATAAAGCTTGTGTGTAATTAGAAACGTCAAACTCTCCTATGGAACTACCTAATTCAAAGCGCAAATCGTTTCTCCTTGTATGCGCTACTGTGATTTCAACGGTTAGTTTAGGGGTTACAGTTTCAACTTCAATGAGAGTATACTGGTTTCCGTAAATGGCGCCTTTTCGATTTGAGGTTTGGTCATTTGTGTAATTAGAATGTTTGTTTAACGCATCATACAGTATCCATATGTATCCATCGTTATGATTATGTGCTGACGTGCCCCAAGAATTTGCTAGCAAAAGTGCGCCTTTTTCGTAATCATCTTCTACGCCATCTCCATCAATGTCATACCATATATTATCATCGTATCCCACAATAGTCATCGCATGCCCAGAATTGCTACCAGAAAGAGAAACAACGGCGTATTCATTATTAAATTCTTGTCCTAAAGAGACATAATTGTATGCGTGTGGATCGCTTCCTATCGTCAAGCAGTGCCCTGAAGCTATTGTGCTTTTCAACATTGTCAAGTTAGAATCATTTGGTCCTTGAATAACTGCGCTTGTTGAGTTAGAGTCGTCAACAATAGTGCGTGTTTCGAAATGCTTAACTCGATTTTGCAACGCTAATAATTTAGTGTTTGTATCAGACGCGTTGTACCAATCATAATTCGCGTTGTTGTGTGGAAATTCATTCCAGCGAATACAACCGATTTCTTTTAAAAGCTTATAGCACTGGGTTCTGACAGCGCCATCGCCCGTTCCGTCGTTTAAATAATTCCAAATATACTTTGGCGAAAATACATAGTCATTATTTTCTTTTGCATTCCATCCGTTCATTCTTGCTACTTGATATGTAAATTGATAGTATGTAGTTGCCCATGCGGCACAAGAATTCCCGACTTGATTTCTAATAGGCGGAAAGTACTTTTCTTTGCTTAAGTTAACGCAATCTGGCAAAGCGCTTCTAGGAGTTATTGGATTATCCAAAATTGTGTTTTGGTTTTCGTCGATAATATCCCCACAACACAATCCTAATTCACATTCACTCTGTATATGAGGTTCTTCATTTACTTGCTCTTCTGCTTTTGCAGATAGATGCGCAGCTTCAACAAGGCAACAAAACACAACTGCCGTTAATATGCATATTGCGCTAAACCTTTTTGAGAAACGCAAACGCTTAATTACTATCTCCCTATTCATTGTTTTCCTTCCTTTCGCATTCTACAAATCTATTTACTCCAGCCTTGCGTCGTATCTTAAAATAAACGCGGCATCAAGGCTGTTAACCACGCCGTCGCTGTTCATATCACACAACAGCAATTCATTCGTTTCTTCTATCATTTGCGCATCGTATTTCAGCACCAAAGCCGCATCTAAGGAGTTGCATTCGCCATCGTTATTTGCGTCAGCCAAATACACGGTCACTTTACAGCTTGCGGTAACAGCATTTCTTCTTGTCACGTAAATTTCGGTTGTTCCCTCTTCCTTGCCTTTTATTTTTGCGCTTTGATCTACAACAATTCCATTGTTTGGGTTTTGTGTGCCCCCGTAGAGGTTTATGGAAACAATGTCTGTTTCTGCATTCCAAGCTTCGATATCGCTTAGACCTTCCATGTGGTCATAGGTAATTATGGTTGCAGAAACGATCCCTTCCATATTGCACAACTCGTTAACCGCATTTACACAAGCTTTGTCTCCCAAAACAAACCAATTTACAGCACCGTAATATCTGTGGCTGTCGCTTTTTCCTGCTAAGTATTCCTCGGGTCGATTTATTAATATAACTTCATCTCCCCAACCAAGCCCCTGCGACAATTCGATTTGAGGGTAGAACTCATTAATGCCCACCTCAGAAAAACTGTCAAAAGTAAAAGCTTCCTCGTCTATAACATCGGGGTCTACGGTGAACATGACTGCTTTTGCGTCGTACACACTAAATTCAAAGTCGGCAAAATCAACACTTTCTATGCCCAAAGTTGCAGTGCCGCCAATCGGTACATATAATTCACTATGTGTCAGGGTTACACGGCAACACTTACTGTTATAATCATCGGCATATATATTGCGTGTGATGTCGGCAACTGCAGCGTTTTGCAAAAGTACATCGGCGGTGGCTTGCCAATCGAAGCCGTCTGTGGTGTCGAAGATAAGCATAAGCTCGTAGCTGTAGCCTGTTTCGGTGCGTATTTTTTCCGTTGTCAGCACCTGTATGCAGTTCATATCGGGAAAGTCTTCGGGGGTAAAGATTTTTGACTCCTCGGTGTTGATTTTTACAAGCATACTGTTATCATAAGTCCATTCGACCGCTTCTGCACTACTCTCGGAGCTTTCCACGGCAGAAACAAGCACTGCCCCTTGGCAAAAAATAAGCATTGCCAACAACAGGGATAATATCTTCTTTGTGTTCTTCATAATATCGCTCCTTTCGCTTTTTAGCTTATATTTATTATATCATACAAAGGGGGGCAGAGTCAACGGTTAACAATTTAGCTAACGGGTATTTTTGTACAAATACACAAAATTGCGTTCGTCTTTTTGTGCAACATATCAATCACAACGCAGGGCGGGGGGGTACTGCCGCCGCTACGTAATACAAATAATAAACGGCAGAAAAGAAACGTTTGCCCTTCCTGCCGTGTTGTTAAATTCGTGTGTTATATTTAGGGTCGTCGAGGGCGCCGACCCCTACCGATAAATAATGTTGCGTTTGTTCTGTTCATTAAAGCTTATTTATGAGAACGCCCCGCAAAAAACTTGATTACCCTTTGCCGTTTTGCTACAAAAACGCAGGAAAACGGAGAAAACAGCAGAAAAATTAAATTTTTTTGCAAAAAGGTATTGACATTTGTTTTTTTTCTGTTATAATCACAAAACGATAAAACTAATTCTATGATATTGGAGGAAATCCCCTATGTCCACATTTATGGCAAAAAAAGAGGAAATCAACCGTAAGTGGTACGTTATAGATGCAGCCGGCAAGACCCTTGGTAAGGTTGCAGTACTTGCGGCTACCATCCTCAACGGCAAGCATAAGCCCGAATACACTCCCCACGTTGACTGTGGTGACTGTGTTATAGTTATCAACGCTTCTCAGGTAGTTCTTACCGGTAAGAAGCTTGACCAAAAGTACTACTACCGTCACAGCGGTTACGTAGGCGGCCTTAAGGCTACCAAGTACCGCACCCTTATGGCAACCAAGCCTGAAATGGCTGTTTCCCTTGCAGTTAAGGGTATGTTGCCTAAGAACAAGATCGGCTCTGCAAGCCTTACCAGACTTCTTGTTTACAAGAACGGTGAGCACAAGCAGCAGGCTCAGCAGCCCGAAGTGGTTGAGGTTAAGTAAAGAAAGGAAGGACTATAAGATATGTATACACCTAAGAAACCTTATTTTTACGGCACCGGCAGAAGAAAGCATTCCGTTGCCCGTGTACGCCTTATACCCGGCTCCGGCGCTATCACCATCAATAAGAGAGATATAGACGACTATTTCGGTCTTGATACTCTTAAGCTCGTTGTTCGTCAGCCTTTCGGCGTTACCTCTACCGAAGGTAAGTTCGACGTTGTTATCTCCGTTTGCGGCGGCGGCGTTTCCGGTCAGGCAGGCGCTATCAGACACGGTATCTCCCGTGCACTCCTTCAGGCTAACGAAGAGTTCCGTCCCCTTCTTAAGAAGGCCGGTTTCCTCACCCGTGACCCCAGAATGAAGGAAAGAAAGAAGTACGGTCTCAAAGCTGCAAGAAGAGCTTCTCAGTTCAGCAAGAGATAAGTTTTTTCCTACGAAATATTATCCCGTCTTTTATCGGTGCGGTGGCAGGTCTGTTTCGGCTGCCGCCGTGCCGTTTTCTTTTATTAAACGGTTTGGAGTAATTGTTTATGTATACAGTTAAAAACGCTATCGCCGCTTTGGTAGAGGAGTTCCTTAAGACCAAAGGGGCGGAAGCCGGCGATATAGCCACTTTGTTGGAAAGCCCTGCAGACACCAAAAACGGCGACCTTTCCCTGCCTTGCTTCCGTTTCAGCAAGGCGCTTCGTTCGGCGCCCCCTATGATCGCCGCACAGCTTAAGGAAGCTCTTGAAGGTGCGCTCCCTCAGGTTGAGAAGATCGACGCTGTGGGCGGCTACCTTAATTTCTATCTTAAGGGCTCGTTTTTTGTTAACGCACTTGCACGCATAGCCGCCGAGGAAAACTTCGGCTCTTCTACCGTAGGCAAGGGCAAGACCGTTTGTCTTGACTTTTCGTCCCCCAACATTGCAAAGCGATTCCACGTGGGGCACTTGGGCACCACTGCTATAGGCGGCTGCCTTAAGAACCTGTACGATTTTTGCGGATACACCACCGTAGGCATAAACCACCTTGGCGACTGGGGCACTCAGTTCGGCAAGCTTATTGTGGCTTACAAAAAGTGGAGCAGTGCAGAAAAGGTTAGGGAACGCGGTATAAGCGAGCTTGTGGATATCTACGTACGCTTTTCTGCGGAGGCAGAGAAGGACGACAGCCTTAACGACGAGGCACGCGCCGCATTCGCCAAGCTTGAAAGTCTTGACGAGGAATATATTGCCATTTGGCAAAGCTTTAAAGAGATAAGCCTGCGTGAGTATATGAAGACTTACGAGCTGTTGGGTGTCGAATTTGACAGCTACAACGGCGAGAGCTTTTATAACGATAAGATGGATGCCATAGTGGACGAGCTTAGGGAGAAGGGTCTGCTTGTGGTGGACGACGGTGCATCTATCGTCCGTTTGGACGACTACGATATGCCCCCCGCCATTATTTTGAAGAAGGACGGCTCTACCCTTTACGCCACCCGTGATATTACGGCGGCGATATGGCGCAAGAACAACTACGACTTCCACAAATGCGTATACGTTACCTCCGCAGGTCAAAGCCTGCATTTTGCCCAGTATTTTAAGGTTGTGGAGCTTATGGGCTACGACTGGGCAAAGGATTTGGTGCACGTACCCTACGGCACAATGAGCGTTAACGGCGAAAAGCTTGCGTCCCGTACGGGCAACGTAATATTGCTGGACGACTTGTTCGGCGAAGCCATAGCCAAGGCGGAAAAGATTATAGAAGAAAAGAACAGCGACCTTAAGGACAAGCGTGGCACGGCAGAGGCCGTGGGCGTCGGCGCAATAGTATTCGGCGCACTTAGGGACGGCAGAATTAAGGACACCAACTTTGTTTGGGAAGAAGCCTTAAGCTTTGACGGCAACACAGGTCCTTACGTTCAGTACACCTACGCACGCACCGCAAGTATACTGCGCAAGTCCGAAGGTGATATGGGCGATTACAGCGCATACAGCCCCTTGGCAGAGGAAAGTGGTCTTATTAAGCTGCTTTCTGCATTCCCCGACAAGGTGCTTGCCGCCCTTGCAGACCACGAGCCCTGCGTTATAGCGCGTTATGCGTTGGAGCTTTGCGCCGCTTACAACCTGTTCTACCACAACTGCACCATACTTAAGGCCGAGGGTGAAGCAAAGGCGTTCCGCCTGCAGCTTACCGCCACCGCAAAGCACGTTCTTGGCAAATGCCTTGACCTGCTTGGTATGAAGCGCACCGAAGAGATATAAGTTAAGGAGGATATACTATGTCCGGACATTCCAAATGGAACAACATCAAGCACAAAAAAGAAAAGACCGACGCGCAAAAGGCAAAGGTCTTTACAAAGATAGGTAAAGAAATATCCGTTGCCGTTAAAGAAGGCGGCGCTGATCCCACAAGCAATTCTAAGCTTAGGGACCTTATAATCAAGGCAAAGGCAAACAACGTGCCCAACGACAACATCGACCGCATTATTAAGAAGGCGGCAGGCGGTGACGGCGGCAACTATGACGAGATAGTTTATGAAGGCTACGGCATAGGCGGCGTTGCAGTAATTGTTGAGACCCTTACCGATAATCGCAACCGCACCAGCGCCGACGTACGCCACTATTTTGATAAGTTCGGCGGCAATATGGGTACCAGCGGCTGTGTGTCCTTTATGTTTGACACCAAGGGCGTTATAGTTATCGAAGCTGAGGACGTGGACGAGGATAAGCTGTTTGAAGATATTATCGAATGCGGCGCCGAGGATATGTCCAACGAGGGCGAAGTGTTTGAGATATACACAGCACCTGCAGAGGTTGGCTCTGTAGCGGAAGCTCTTGAAAAGCTGGGCTATACCTACGTTTCTGCGGAAGCGGAGAAGGTTCCTCAGAACTACGTTACCCTTAGCGACGACGAGCAGGTTTTGAAGATGCGCAAGCTGCTTGACGCACTTGAGGATAACGACGACGTACAGAACGTTTGGCATAACTGGGAAGAATAATTATTCCCCACTACTCACATTCGTTCGTAGCGGGGACCCCAAAAAACAAAAGCACCATTTCCGTTCACTCGCGTCTTCGCGCCAAATAAAATCGGCACTCGCGGAAACTAAGGGGTATTTTCTGCGGTACATGTCCGCAGAAAATACGGATATTAAAAGTACACCCCCATCACTCCTTTCATTCGCAACGGGGACCCCGAAAATCCCCCATTGCTCACTTTGCTCGTAGCAGGGACCCCAAACAAAACAACAAAACGGTAGGAACTGTGTATAATCACAAATCCTACCGTTTATCTTTTTGTCACGTAGCAAAGGGAGCAGAGTCCCCTACAAAGCTATTGCCGTTACCCACGCTTTTGGTCACCGTTCATATCAAAATACCGCTTTATGTTTTTTGTGGGTGTGTTTTCCGTTTTTTCCATAACACGGCAGATGCCGTCATTTGCCACTATATAATGCTCTATCAGCTCTATCCCCGCAACGTCAAGCAAAGTTCTGATGTTTGCGGTGGTATCCAGGTCAAAGGATGAAGGGATTGCCGAGCCGCCGGGATGGTTATGACCCAAAGCCACGGCTGTTGCGTTTAAGCTTATCGCCCTGCTTACGATATCACGTGGGTTAAAAAGCGCAGAGTTTGCGCCGCCGTCACACACATACTCGGACTTTAACAGCCTGCCACCGCTGTCCATATACAAGGCAAGCACCCGTTCCGTACTGATGGCGCAAAGCTTTTGCCAACAATATGCGCCGATATCGTCATAGGTGCGGAAGAGCACCGCTTCCTTCTTCTTGTGAGAAGCGCCCTCCTTACCAAGTCTGCCCACAAGCTTTATAAGCAGTGCGGAGCTTTCGCTTATGCCGTTTATTTGGCAAAGCTGTTCCATACTTGCGTCAAGCACCCCTTCCACACTGCCGAAGCGCTGTATAAGTTCGTGGGCTATACCGTTTGTGTCACGGCGAGGGATGGCGTAAAACAACAAAAGCTCTAAAAGCTTGTGGGGCGGAAAGCCCTTCCCCTCGCTTTCTATATACTGGGTCTTAAGTCTGCTTCTGTGGCCGCTATGGTCTGTCATACACATCCTCCGCAACCGTAGGTGCAGGCACAGAAATGCTCCGTGCACCCGTGGCAATTATGCCCGTTACCGCAACAAAGCCCGACGCCACAACAAAGAAAAGGCTTGCCAACAACATAGAAGCGCCTCTTACAGCGTTGACACAGCCGCTGAGGAAGGTGTAAAGCACGTTGCGGTCAAAGTCCAAGTACCGTGTGTCCGTGCCGATATACAAAACAAGCACGGGAACAAAGCACAGCACAGCGGCGCACCAGAAGGATGCCGCCGCACCGAACATATTGTTTTTACGGTTTCCGCCTGCAAAAATGACCGCACCGTAAAGAAACACGGCTAACAAAAGGGGTACAAACCAAAAGAAGCTGATATCCGAAACCAAGCCGAACAGACGGGATACTATATCCAAATTTCTGCTTATTTTTTCGGGCACAAACAGCACCGCAGTATCTATCTGGTCGCAGATCATGGTATATGCCGCCTCTGCCGCCGCGTCGGAGCTGTCAAAGCCCGCCTGACTGAAGTCGTAGCCTGCATAGTCTGCCTTCAGATACGAAAGCAGCTCGGGAGAGCTAAAGTGTATTTTGCCTGCGGCGTCCGTCCCCTCCAGCATATCGGAAACAAGGGCACGTACATAGCTTTCGCCCATACGGTTACAGTCGTCAACGGAGGCGTAACGGTCAAACACAGCCTCGTCCACCTCCACCATAGTACCGAGCGACTGTAAATTATTACTGCGTGCCTTTTTTATCTCTTCATAAAACTCGTCGGTAAGTATAGAGTCCTCATACCTGTACTTATCCAAAAAGCACATACGCACCGCAAGTCCGATAAACGCCAACACCACAAACAGACAGGCAAAAACTGCGGCAAGGACACGCAGGATAGCAGAAGCTTTATTCATAATCCTACCTCCAGCTGTAGCCGTAGATACGGCGTGCTATAACAAAATAACGCTGAGTTCTGAAGGAGGTACCTGCAGGATAACAGGTATACATCGCAAGGAGCTCGTCTGCGTCAAACTGTTTTATAAGTCTGTCGTAATAGTTAACGGTCTTGCCGTTTTCGTATCCGTATTTGCGCACAAATTTCTCATCGGTGTAATTAAGTATCTCGGTATGCACAACCTCGTAAACATATACACCGTAGGCGGTATCCAGCTTTATTTGAGTGCCCGCCTTATAAATATCCGTATCGGCAAGGTTACCGAAATAGCCAAGTCTGCCGCTTACGTGGGCAGGAAGCACGCACACGCCGCCCTCGCCGGGGAAGGAAGAGCCGTACAAATGCCCCACACCTTGGGAAAGTATGGCGCTGTTGTCCCCTTGATACACGGGGATGTCCTGCACCAGCTCGTCCCCGTGGACGCTGATAGTTGCCCACAGCTCACCCAAGGAGAAGCCGCCAACCGCCGCAGAGGAGATATAGCCGTTCTCCCGAAGGGGCGGCAGTTCGTCAAGATAGCTAAAGCGCGCTTCCTCTGTGGTACTGTCTTCGGGAAGTGCAGGTGCCAAAACAGGGGGCGCTACGGAAATGTCATCATCTGCTATTTGCGGCTCTACGGGACGTTCTGTTTTAACCTTGCCGATATAAGCGGTTGATCCGTGCTCTATTTGAGGAACGGCTTCGGTATAAATCGCAGTCCAATAAGGGTTTGAAAAAACAAAAACGTCTGCCAAAAACAAAAATATCAAAGTTACCGCCAAGGCGAAAAAAACAAAAGGAACAAGTAGCACAGCTCTTCGCTTTGCCACCGTTCCTTTACTTTCTTTTGTGTAATTATAATAACCGTCCATTTTAAAGCCCCGCCTTTGCCGATTTGTTTACCGCAGGGAGAAATAAGCGGAGATTACGCAGCTGCCAAGCTACGGCGAACACGCTTAGTTGCAAAAACCGCACCTGCAAGCGAAAGGATAAGTGCGCCCATACCGCCGTAGAGATACCAAGGGGAGGAGGTGGAGGTACTGCCTGCCACATCCGTACCGGTCTGCTTTATAAGGTCACCGTCATACTCAAAAATAAGCTTGCCGGTGCTGTCATAAAGCTTGAAAACGATATCTATTTCGTGGGTGGGGTTGGGAACCAAGGACTTAACAAAGGTACAGCCCGTTATACGGCAAGCAGCACGGATATGATCCATAACCTGCGCAACAACCTCTGCAGAATACATCCTGCCCGTGTTGCCGTTGTTTGTGCCTGCGTGTACGGTAGGACCGTTATCCGTAGGAAGAAGCGCCTTAACCTCTTGCAAAATGGGCCAAAGCTGATTGCACTGTTCCTCGGTCAAACGCATAGTGCGGGAGAGGTTTTCAAAATCCGCAAGAACCCAATGGGATGCGGGAATAGTCTTAAACTCCTCCATCAGATCTTCTTGAGTATAAGCAGAAGCTGTCATTGTTGCCGACAGACTGAGTGCCAACACAGCCACGCTGAGCAATAAAACCGTAAATCTTCTCATAAAATCACCTTATAAATACAATGTGCTGTTGTGAAAAAGGGATACAGCACCTAATAACGCAGATAAAATCTTAGCTTCATTATATACTTAATTTTTATCTTTGTCAATAGTTTTTCGTTGTTTTTATTTAGGCTTTATTTTCCAAGCTCTACGCTTAACAGACAGGGGGTAGAAAAGCTTACTTTGTCGCCGTTGGAATTTTCGGCGGAATACATATACATACCCTCTGTATCCGTAACGCTTGCGTTAACGGTAAAGCCTGCGGCTTTAAGCTGTTCGGCATAAGCAAGTGCCGCCGCCTTATCAAAACTTTCAAAGGTTACACTGAACACGCCTGCCACCTCAGAAGCGGAAACCACCTTAAAGGGCGGTGCAGGCAGCTTTGCGGTATAGTCGTTTTGGGGCCAACTGCTTTGCAAGCCCACGGAGATGTCGTCCGCCGCAACCAGCGCAGAGGAAACCGTACCGTTTTTATCCTGCTTGACAATGCTTCCGTCTTCCCCGGTGAATACAAAAACCGTGGTGCCGTCATCGGTAAAGCTGACCTCAACACCCTGCGTCTTGGCATAGTCTGTAAGACTTGCCCTTTGTTCCTCGTTAAAAGTTGAGTAAATACAATCCTTGTTAAGTCCCGCACCGGAAACTATTGCACCGATGCCGTAATCGCCTATGCTTACTTCATCCTCCTTCTTGTCCTCTGCCGTACCGCAGGCAGTGAAGCTAAGCATAATAAAAGCAAGTGCCAAAGCAAGGGCTTTTTTCATAACTGTCTCCTTTTCTTATTCGGTTTGAGCACCGAATACGGCGTTTTCATAGAGGTATACCATCACCTTGTCCCATATAATGTTTTCCTCTATTTGTTTTCTGGTATATTTTTTCTCAAGCTCTTCTACGGTAGTGTTGTTGTCCTTGGCATATTTTGACAAAAACTCTTCGTACTCTTTGTCACTTACCTCGCGGCCGAAGGCGGCATCCGCTACCGCATAAGCACAAAGCTCTTCCTTAATTGCGCCGTCCGCATACTCCTTGGCGTTCTTTTCCAGATCCGCCTTGAACTCTTCTTCCGTCATGCCGAACGCCATTTTTATATACTCACCGTATTCCACGCCGTAATAGGTGGCGTAATACTTGTACATACCCTCGTAATAGCTTACGAAATAATCCACGTGACCCTTGTGCAATTCTTCGGGATACTTAATTATCTCCGCATCCTTCAAAACCGCCGCCCATACGTTGGTAAGGTTTTCGGTGTAAACAGCCTGCTTTGCCTCTTCCTGCACAGCGGCGTTAAGAGCGTCTATGCTGTCAAACTTAAGCTCCTCAAGTATCTTTTCGTCAGGGGTGGGGTAAACGGTCTCCGTAACCTTGCCAAGGGTTATGGCAAAGCGCACCTCTTTGTTTGCAAGGTTTTCGTGATAATCCTCAGGGAAGGTAAGGTAAATGTCAAAGCTTTCCCCTGCGCTGTGACCGATAATGCCGCTTTCAAAGCCGTCCACAAAGGTGCCGGAACCAAGAACAAGATTGCTGTCCTTGGCCTCGCCGCCCTCAAAGGCTTCCCCTGTATCAACAAAATACCCCTTGTAGTCTATTATAACCGTATCGCCTTCCTTTGCCGCCGCACCCGTATCCTTCTGTGTTGCGTACTTGGCAAGGTAGTTTTTGTTAAGTATCTCCGTCTTTCTTTCCTCGGTTACTTCAACCTTTTTGTCAATGTTTATGCCTTTCCACGCGCCAAGCTTTATATAAGGACTGAGATCCTCCAAATCGCCGACGCCGGGCTTGTCCTCTTCACTGCTTTCATCCTCGGAACTTTCTTCCGCAGAGCTGTCCTCAGAGCTTTCTTCGCTCTTTTCCGCTTCGGAGCTTTCCTCCGTGCTTTGGGCAGAAGAGTCCGCCTTTACTTCGCTTTCGCTCTTTTTGTTTTCTTTTTCTTCACCGCAAGCGCAAAGGCAAATACCTAAGGCAAGGATAAGAGTAATAAGTTTTTTCATAAAATGTCCTCCGATTTTTCTCCTCGTTTGGCATTATGACACATCTTTTAGTTTTTGTCAATGCTTTTAACGGCAAGCCCCCTGCCCAAAGCACTGCAAGCAAAGGGCAAAGCGGCGCTTACGGCGGCAAGAGCACGGCTGTCGCCTTGCAGATGACTGCCTATAAAGGCAAACATAGGGTTGTATATCGCATAGCCGAAGAAGGCAAGCCCCTCGCCTGCCCCGAAAAAGCGGTACAGCAAAAACACCCCGTAGACAAAGGCAGGCAACAGCGTTACCGCACTGCGCCCCAAAGCTCCCAAGCGCCACGCCAGCCAAAACGCCACCGCCGACACGGCAATGAACGCCACCCCGAGGTCAGCAAGCTTAAGGTCTGTGCCGTTTTTGGCGTACAAAACGTAGCTTGCCAAAAAGGCAAGGTTTAAAAGCAGCTGCAAGCACGTCCAGATAAGAAAATCCAACCCTGTGCGAAAAGCCGTCCCCCAAAAGCGGGGAACGGCTTTAGCAAAACGTTTTACTATACACAGCGAAGCAAAGCACAAAAGCGCCGCCGCCATAGCCTTAAGGAATACATCCTGCAAATTTGCCCCCATAAAAAGCACCTCTGCAATATGTATACGCCTGACAAAAGCGGTATATGCCCTTAAAGCTTTGCTTTTTTAAGGGCTTTTTCAAGGCTGGGCAACGCAGTGGAAGCGATTATAGCCATTGCGCCGTCGGGGCCCAGATAGGTAATGTTGTAAACAAACGAATATGTCCACATACCCACCTTTTGAACGTAGTCGTTCCATTCGCCCGTTTTGGTTATCTCGTACCATACGATGCCGCCGCCGATAAAATGGCAAGCAAAGCGAAGCACCGTTGCCGTTATAACCCCTGCCAACACCTGCCAAAGGCTTATCTTTTCCTTATTGCGGCAAAAGATGCCTGCCGTACCCAAAAGAGTAAAGGGCAAGATATAGTCAAGCATTATACAGCCTACCACGCCTGCCGCCGTAGGCACGTACGCCAAATTGCCGCTTCCCTGCCAAAGCTGGATAAGGGAATAAATAAAGCCGCTGCCCAAACCGTAAAGCACGCCGTGACGGATGGAAAGGTACATTATGGGCAGGGTGGAAAGCAGGGTAACAGAGCCGCCCAAGGGTGCCTGATACACCTTTACGAAGGAAAGCGCCGTGGCAAGCCCTACAAGCAGGGCACATTCGGTAAGAGTACGAAGCTGTACTCGGCTTTTGTTTTTCAAAACGAAAAACCTCCTTAAAAGTAAATTTCCCTCGTTGCGAAAACCCGCTTGTATTACACGCTTACTGCAGCTACACGGCAAAAAAGCAGCAAACAAAAGAGCCCCCGGACCTTATGTGGACGTGGAGGGCTCTTAAAAAGCACAAGCAAAGGGGGCAAAACCCCTGCATTATATCCCTACGCCGGCATTATCCGTACAGGTTCTATGGGTATCTCTCAGCCCGATGCGTTGCCGCACCAAGCACCCCGTTTTTAATTGTTCCGTCGGACTTTTGTTTGTCCGCAACTTAGTATGGACGATTATACACCTTTTATACCGCCTTGTCAAGACATTTTTTGACTGAATTTTTAATACATAATTCAAAAGGCGGCGGCGCAAATTAATGTCAAATGCAATTTGAAAGCAGGACAAAACTATGTTAAAACGAATTAAAATAACGGCGCTTGCCGCTTTGTGCACCTTGCTTTGCACAGTGTTTACCGCAAACGCCGCCCTGCCCGACAGTATAAGCGTTTTCGGCACCGAAAACACGGCGGTGGAGGAGAAGCTTGCGTCCCCCGTATTTACCGCCACGGTAAGCGGCAGCACCGCTACCGTAAAGCTGTGGGGGCTGCTTCCCGTTAAAAATATGAGCCTTAAGGTGCTAAAGCAGAACAGTCTTTATCTTGGGGGTATGGCGTTCGGCGTTAAGTACTTTACCAAAGGCGTACTGGTCGTGGGGCTTTGTGCGGTAGAGGGTTTTGGCGGTTCCTTCTGCCCTGCGGAGGAAGCGGGCATACAAAAAGGAGATGTTATTATCTCTGCCGCAGGCAAGGAGCTTGACAGCGCAAAAAGCCTTCAAAATATAATATCCGAAGCGGGCAAAAACGCCGTGGCTTTAGAGGTACAGCGCAAAGACGATGTGTTCACCACGGCTTTATACCCTGCCCTTTCCGCCGCCGACAACAGCTACAAAGGCGGTATGTGGGTGCGTGACTCCACGGCTGGCATCGGCACTGTAAGCTATATCTGTGCCGACGGCAAAAGCTTTGGCGGCTTGGGCCACGGTATCTGCGACAGCGACACAGGCGCACTTATGCCCCTTGGCTCCGCCGCCGTGGTTGACGTGGACATAAACAACGTGCGCAAGGGCACATCGGGCTATCCGGGCGAGCTGAAGGGGGAGATGGGCAAGGTCCGCAGAGGATACCTTACCGCCAATACGGAAACAGGGGTCTACGGCGTTTGGGAAACTCCGCCCAAAAATCTTGGTGACCCCTTGCCCATAGGGCTTTCCGATACCGTAAAAAAAGGCAAGGCTCAGATATTTTCCACGGTGGACGGCGAGCGGAAAAGCTATGAGATAGAGATTGAAGAGATAGATATAAACGCGGAAGAAAACCGCAATATGCTTATAAGGGTCACCGACAAAGGTCTGCTTGAAAAAACGGGCGGCATAGTCCAGGGAATGAGCGGAAGCCCCATAGTGCAAAACGGCAAGATAATCGGCGCGGTGACACACGTGCTGATAAACGACCCCACAAGGGGCTACGGCATATTTATTGAGAATATGCTGGCGGCGAATTAAAGAACCCACAACAGTAAAGCGCTGCCCTTTGTGGCCGGTCAGGATCGCTAAGTTATATTCCGTGCTAAGGCACAGAGTGATATTTTATTCGCTCTAAAACTGCCCGTAGGACAATATCACTATGCGAAAGCAATATAACTTGCCTTTGGCGAATAAAACTGCGAGACCTCCTTATTTAGGAAGTCTCGCAAATGCCGTCTTTTTACTTATTGATTTTCTATTATCCACTCAAGCAGGTCTTCGTACTTCATCTGTCCCGATGCGAGAGCAAGCCCCACCCGTACGAGCTCCTCGTTGCATGGGTGAAGCTTTATACCGTTTGTTTCCAAAAAGGTCAACATAACATACATCCCTATACGCTTGTTTCCGTCCACAAAGGCGCGGTTTGAAACAAGGGCATACCCCAGTCGTGCGCCCTTCTCCTGTTTGGTAGGGTACAGCTCCTTGCCATCAATGGTGGCAAAAGCAGACTCCAAAGCGCTGTTCAAAAGCGCCGCATCCCTTATGTTAGGGTCACCGCCTGTTTCCTCGGTGATAAGCTTGTGGAGAAGCATAACCTTTTCCTGACTGAATTTTATCATTTTGCAAGCTCCTCAAATGCAGGACGGTAAAGCTTTAAGATCCGTGCCGCTACAAAGTCTATTTTTGCACCTTGCCTTTTTGTGCTTCGATGTGTTATAATTAAGCGGGGTGTGGAACGTATGAATTTCAAAAACGTATATTTTATTAACGGCACGGCCTATGCGGGCAAATCCACCATGGTAAAGCTGCTTGCGGAAAAGCACGGCGGCATTGCCTGTGAAGAAAATTATCACGATGCGTGGCTTGACCGCCTTGACCCCAAGGAATTCCCGGGGCTTTGCTACACAAGGGATCTAAAGGATTGGCGCCATTTTATAAGGCGCACGCCCGACGAATACGAGGCGTGGATAAGGGAAACCTCCAAGGAGTGCGCCGCCATAGAGCTGCAAATGCTTGAGGAGATAGCCGCACAGGGGAAGCCCGTCTTTGCGGACACCAACATCTCCCCCGAGGTATTGCACCGCATATCCGACAGGGAGCACGTGCTGATAATGCTTGCGGACCCGCAGATATCCGTTGACCGTTTTTTTGAGCGTCCCGACCGTGAAAAGCAGTTTTTGTACCGCCTGCTTAGCGAAGAAGAGAACCCCGAGGCGGCAATGGAAAACTTCAGAGAGTGTCTAAGGCGCATTAACTCGGCTGAAGCCTACGAAAGCTTTTTGAACTGCGGCTTTAAGGTGATCACCAGAGACGACAGGCGCAGTATAGAGGAGACCCTTGCGCTGGCAGAGCACGCCCTTGGTCTGCCGCCCGACAAAGCGGTTCTGGACGGAGCGACAGCCCAAATTAAAAAAATGGAGACGCTTTTTGACAGCCTGCTTATCTCACCCGATAAAGAAAAGCTTAGGGCGCTTACAGAATATTACGATAGCGGAAAATGGTTGTACCACTACCGTCTGGACGAGCTGGGGCTTTTGCCTGCCGATTTAAAGCGAGGGGTTCTGTCCGAGGACGGGGTGTATAACCTTTTAACAGAACACGGTATATAGACCGTGCAAGAAGGAGTATTTATGTGTTTGTTTAAAAAAAGACATACCTTTATATGGGAAGACATAAGTATATTTGAATTTACATATACCACGGGAAATATGATGAATGCCGAAGTATTCTTCAAATTAACGCTTGAAGACGGGGCATACAAAGCAAGTTATAAAAAAAGCGGCGTGCCTGTCGAAAAGGCGGAGGTCCACACCGTTGACAGCGATTTTGCCGTAAGGCTCGGAGCTTTGTTAAAGAGCTTCAGTGTGGAGAAATGGGACGGCTTCAAGAAAAGCGACAAGCACGTGTTGGACGGCTATAGCTTCCACGCCTACATACGAAACCTTAAAGGACAACGGATAAGCGCATTGGGCTATATGAAATGGCCCAAAAATTATAACGAGGTAAAGAGCGCCTTGACCGAGCTGTATACAAAGCTTTAGAGAAATCACCTCAAGAAGTCTTACGATTTATTGGGGACCCCGACAAAAAAAGGACTGCCTTTTACAAGACAGTCCTCAGACCGCTGACAAAGGCACAGACCACGAAAAAAGAAAAATATAATTACACACAAAGATGAAAAGTCAGGGACGCACCCCCTGACTTTTCTGCATTATATTGTATTTTTTCGTTCAAAACGAACCT
>SVRF01000074.1 GCA_015064945.1 Oscillospiraceae bacterium
TTATAATGGCAGAGTGGTTTGACTTGTCGGGCTACGCCGTAGGTGACGCTAATTTTGACGGCGAGGTAGACAGCCTTGATGCGGCAACCGCCCTTAAGATAGATGCAGAGCTTGCCCTTGAGGGTGTCAACTGCGATTTTAACGGCGACGGCACGGTAAACAGCCTGGATGCGGCGCAGATTTTAAAATACGACGCAGGGCTTATAGAATGAGTAATACGTAAAAGTGAAAAAGTAAGGAAGGCTTTTCGGCATACGCTGAAAAGCCTTTTTGCGGTGCTAAAACACTATGTACGCTAAAACGTAAATGTTGCGATTGCAAAATACTGTGCAATCGACAAAAAAACAAAACGCAAAGCTGAACCGAGCTGAAAAGGCACTTACAGTCACTTTTTGCCGCCTTTTTTGTTCACTATTATGCGAACGGTTTTGCTGTTGAACGAAAATACACAATATGCACAAAATCCACCGCCCCTTTTAGTGCAGCTCTACAAAAACGATTTTTAGCACACATTTTATGTTGACAGCCCAAAAACTACAAGATATAATATAATTACAGTATCGGTATATTTAAAAGGAGTGGTGAAAGCAAAATCTTTTTTCGTGTACGTCTTGTCCTGCTTTGGGACAAGGTTTTGTAGAAAGGAGATTTAAGATGAAAGCTAACAAATTAACTGTATTTTTACGTTGCGCTGTTTCTTTGTTGCTGTGCACCGTGCTTCTGTTTTCTTCGGGCATAGCGCAGTGCTTAAGCGATGAAATCTTAAACCCTTCTTGGCGTGCCAAAATTAATGATGATTTGTGGGAAGCTATGGAGGGCTTGGACGATGATGATATTATTACCGTTTGGCTGTGGAAGCAAAATGAGCCTATCCGCCAAAACATAAACACGGCATTACGGACGGAAAAGGGTATGGACCCCGATGTGTATGAGGATAGCGACCGTTTTGAAGCGCAGGTAGTCCCCACCCTGTTAAGCAGTTTGCAGGGCGGCATAATGCTTTCCGAGACAAGCGCCATATTAAGCCGTGACAGCGAGCCTGTTAAAAACGCCGTAAACGAAGTAAGGGCAGAGTATGCGGCGGCACGTAAGGAAATTACAAGGCGAGAATATACCGAAGCCAATACCGATTTTGTTGAAAAATATGTGGACGAAGAAAACCGCAGTATCCTTTATTTCAGTAACTACACCTCAACGCTGATACTTGAAGCCACAAAATCCGAGATTAT
The DNA here is from genome assembly GCA_015064945.1 of Oscillospiraceae bacterium. Taxonomy (GTDB): domain Bacteria; phylum Bacillota; class Clostridia; order Oscillospirales; family CAG-382; genus SIG636. The sequence continues at coordinate 1,230 of SVRF01000074.1, forward strand.
AGAGTACGCTAAAACAAGTGAGGTAACGGAGATATCTTTGCACATAGAGGTTGAAGCAGTCCCGGAAGAGGATATTGCTTTTTCACAAATACACGCCGACACTGTAAATGGCACCAAAAGCAGCGATTTCAATTCCGGACAGGGCTACAAGGGCAGAGGCGTTACTATAGGAATAATTGAAGTTAAAGGACATTTTAAAACAAACCATCCTCAATTTAGCAGTATATACGGACAGGAAGCAAATTCCCAACTTAGAATTATTGACAACGCAGGTCTTAACGGTGCTCCGGTAGGGTTGGGAGCTTACGCCCATGCCTCCTACGTTACATCCCTTTTGGTAGGGCAACCCTATACCATAGAGAACGATCCTTCTACAGACGAGGACGACGAAATCTATGAAGGAATTGTTCCTTTAGCAAATGCTATACTTACTCCTATCATAACAGGTGAAGATATGATAAGAGCCCTTCAGAAATTGATTGATGCTGAGTGTAATATTATAAACCTTAGTGCCGGAATATCATCAGAGGGTGAATACAGTCATTACGACAAGGAATTTGACAGAATAATAATCAATAGCAACGCCGTTGTTGTCAAATCAGCAGGGAATGTAAATTTTGATAAAAACGGAAACCTTGTACAGGAGTCGGTTAACATTTCAAGCCCCGGAAATGCAGCAAACGTTATTACTGTCGGTAATGCATATACAAAAGGCGGTTATAATTCTGCGGTTAGCGCCCCTTACAAAATAACAAATGTTTCCGGTTATGAAGAAGCAGAGTATTTAACCAATAAGCCTGATATATCCGCCCCGGGTTGTAACATAACATATGTTACAAGTTCGGGTGAGATTACCGCAGTGACCGGAACCAGTTTTTCAGCCCCCATTGTTACCGGTGTAATTGCCCAAATGATGGAAGCGAACGAAGATTTAAAGGACTCTCCTAAAAAAATCAAAAGTATTTTGTTGGCTTCTGCTGATTATCATAAGATAAACCCCGACCGAGACCAAAACTTAGGGTCTCATTGTATAGAAGATAATGAGGTCGGAACCTTCCTCAGAGAAGTAAGCGGTGCAGGCTTGGTAAATGCAGGAAGAGCCGTGAACATGGCAAAAGGTATCAATACAAATACTGTTGTTAGAGATTTGACAAGCACCGGTTATACAATTGTTTCTGCGGGAAGTATTTCCTCGGGCGAAAAGATACGTGTGGTTATGACTTTTTACAAAAACAATAGCAACACAATAGGTTCTACATCAATGCGCGACAATGTGGACCTTTACATAAAATATAATTATTCAAGCACTTTGCTGGATACTTCAACATCAAGCGTAAACAATGTTGAAATTGTTGAATATAAGGCTTCGCGCGACGAAAGCGGAGGTACTGTAAATTGTGTTTTTGATGTAAAAAGGTTATATTCTCCTAAAATACCTATAAGCTACACTGTTTATAAATGGAGGCCGGGTGATGTAAACGGTGACGGTGTAACAAACTCCGTTGACGCTTCTATTATAGCACAGTACGATGCCGAGCTTATTACCCTTAGTCCCGAGCAGTTGTTTGTTGCGGATGTAAACAAGGACTGTGTAGTAAATAGCATAGACCAGGCATGGGTGCTTCAATACGACAGCCTTTTAAGAGATAATTTGCAATAAAAACCATGCACTAAGATGGAGGTATTCATTATGAAAAAAACAATCGCAAGCATACTTTTATTAACACTTATGCTTTGCACCGTTGCTTTCCCCACAGCAGCAGAAGAAAGCTATGAAGCATCTTTAGAAGAAAGCACAGACACAACTTGGCAGGACAAAATTTATGAGGAAACTTTGAGTCTTCTTAATGAAATGTCAGACGAAGATTACTTGGAAGTACATATCGAGTTAGTTGAGCTTACCGAGGAAGAGGAAGAGGCTTGTGTGGCTGAAGTAGAAGAGCAAACCGGTTGGAATATTTACAAAATTAGAGAAGGTGGAGAAGACAGACAGCGCTTTGTTGAGTATGTTCTTGCAAAACACGAAGAAGAGCAGGGCTTGGAACCCGGAAGTATTGATAAAGACAGCGACGAAGCAATCCGTGCCGTTTCCAAAGAGAAAAGGAGTATCGAAAACTTGTTTCTCCGAACAAAGCAGGCAAAACGTGACGCAAACAAAGATGTATTTATGAGCGAGCATATAAATCCAATGCGTATGTTTGACCATTATGTAAGTTCTATACTTATTTTTGCAGGAACTAAGGCAGAACTAATGGCTATGGCTAAAGATGACAGGTGCTGCAGTATATATTACACCGGAAACCAGTTGGTGTTCCCAGAAGAAACGGACAGTGAAGATACAGGCAGTCAGGAAGAGCCTATGGTACTTTTGACAGGTGACGTTAATGCTGACGGCACTGTAAACAGCCTTGACGGGGCGCAGGTGCTTAAGCACGACGCAGAGCTTATTGCCCTTGATAGAGAGGGGCTTGCTGTAGCCGACGTTAACGGTGACGGTACGGTT
>SVRF01000038.1 GCA_015064945.1 Oscillospiraceae bacterium
GTTACTTGACCTCGCATGTTTTCCTGATTCTTTTTTATCATTTTCATCACCCCTCCCATTATACCATATTTCTTCACAAACATAAAGAAAAAAGCCCAGTTATACTGGACTTTTTCGACAGACTGAAGGGAAGCCATATCGGCTTCCCTTTTCATATCTTTTTGATTTTTGCTTTGAACGAATCCGTTAAGTTTTTTCTCACAAAAGCTCTTACAGACAAAGGACTCAGACAAAACAACTCATTTAAGGTTTATAACAGTTTTGCCGCGCTTCTCCGCCATTCGTTTGATTTTGGCTGCTCCGCCAAAGTCGCAAACCACATAAGATACCAAAATCTCCGAATTGTCTATCATCCATTTATTTCTCGCAGTTATGGCATTGCGAGGGTGTACAAACTCCAAGTCTTGAGGAAACAAGGTGTTCTCGCCCGCTTCTGCCATAGTTGGCGACAAATACGCAATAACCATGTAATATTCTATGTGAGTATACATCGCTTTTAATTTTCTTACAACCTGATAAGCCATCCTGTCAAAATTGCCGTGATTCCCCATATAAAATAAATCCACTTTTTTATTCACTATCAAATCTGTAATAACGCTTTCAAGCTTTTCCCTTAAATCCCAAGGAGCATCCCTGTGCCCAATAAAAGTACAAACCAAAAAAACGCACCTCAACATCTAAACAAGATGTTTTGTATCTACTCTATTCAGTATTATATCTAAACTTTGGATAAAATCAATACCAGAGATACAAATTCTATAGAACTGTATAAATCGGAGGGTGCAAGGTGGCAAAAAGTATGTTTTTAATTAAAGGCAATATTTGTGCAGATCGCGTAAGACTGGGGCGCGCCTTACAAAAGCCGCCTATGACCCAGGACGACCTTGCAAGAAAGATACAGTTTATGGGCATGGATATGACTCCGCTTATCATATCCCGCATTGAAAAGAATCAGCGCCATGTTTGCGATGCAGAGCTTAAAGTGTTGGCAAAAGCTTTGGGAGTATCCATGGATTGGTTGTGCGGCGAAGGAGACGACATATAGTATCAGACATACAGTTAAGGGAAGCCGAAATCGGCTTCCCTTTGTTTGTGCGGTAGTTACACAACTATAAGTGGGTGGAGCTGTTTGCCCTGTGTAGCGGCTTCGAGGGCGGCGGGGAGTTTTTCCCAGTTGCAGACCAAGGAGCTTGGCTTTTTAACGGGGTCATCCTGCTTCAGCGGCACAAAGAAAACGTTCTTTTTTTCCAGCATTGCCGCTATATTTTTAAGGTTGCCGCTTAGGGCATCGTTAGAGGCAAAGGCGATAAGCACAGGCTTTTTGTTGCGCAGATGAGCCTTTATTGCCATTGTTACCACGCCGTCGGTTATACCGAGCGCCGCCTTTGCCAAGGTGTTACCCGTACAGGGTGCGACAATAACGCAATCTATTCCGCCGCTTGTTATTTGCTTTTCCGCCTCGACAATGGTCTTTACCCCTTCCCTGCCGCAGATACCCTCTACCTCTTGTATTAGATCCCGTGCTTTGCCGAAACGGGTATCGGTGTGCTGAACCTTCTCCGAAAACACGGGCAGTACCTCATAGCCGGAAAATACCAGCTCCTGCAATTGCTCTACCGCATTTTTGTGAGTACAGAACGAGCCGCAAAATGCAAAAGCTATCATAGTATTCCCTCCTCCTTCATAATGTTATCTATAGCTTTTTTGATGTATTCGCCTGCAGTAACAGGAGCTACCTTACCGGGAAGAGAAAGTGCCCAAATAAGCTTTTTGCCCAGCTCCTTTGCGGCGGCGGCGTCTACTCCGCCGGGGTGGGTTGCCAAATCTATCACGGGCACATCATTGCCGATTTTCTCAAGTAAAGGACGGTCAAATATTATTTTGGGAACGGTGTTGAATATAAGTCCCACAGTGGGAAGCAACTCGGCAAGCTGCGGGTAATCCACCGTGTTAAAGCCCATAATTTCACAAACGGCACGCTCTGTACTGTTACGGGTGGCTATCCATATATCGGCGCCAAAACCCCTGAGCAAAAAGCCCAGCGCCTTACCTACTCTGCCAAAGCCAAGGACAAGAGTCTTTGTGCCGTGGATGGTAGTGGGCAGCTCGTTCATGGCGATTGCCAAGGCACCCTCCGCCGTGGGCAATGTGTTATACAGCTTTAAGTCCTCGCCTGCATAATAGTCACGGACTTTATGAGTGGGAAAATCATCGGCTTTTATCATTCCGCCAAGTATCAAGGTGTCGGGTGGGCAAAGCGCCTCTATTTCCTCAAGTTTGGGTGCATCCTCGGCGGCAGGGGCGTTAACAAGCTTGCCGTCACGGCTTACGGGCAAAGGCAGTACCACGGCGCAGGCATCGCTTAAAGCACCTGCAAGGTCAGCACTTTTGGTAGCGCCACCCGTATCCAAGCCTTCAAGGGCATACACGGCACATTCACGCCCTTCTTTGGCGTAGGCGGCGGCTATGACCGCTTGTCTGCGGTCTCCACCGATTACAGCAATTTTATCAGTAGACATAACTTCCTCCAACAACGAATTATGTTACATAATATGTATAAGCGTCCCCACCTGTGACCAAAGATTAAAATAGGTCTTGACAAAAAGAGTTTTGCTATGTTATAATTTGCTTCGGACAGTTTTTCGTCCTCAATGTTTTGCTGGTATGGCGCAGGGGTAGCGCAATTGATTCGTAATCAATAGGCCGTGGGTTCAAATCCCACTACCAGCTCCAAAAAAGACCGCTTAAACACTTGATTTAAGCGGTCTTTTTTATATCCAAATTAACTTTTACCCTTTAGCATACCCTTTACATTCCAAATGTGTAATTGACCTATCCACTGTTTATTAACACAAAATACCCCCATCATAGGTTATAACAACCTATGATGGGGGATTCTTTTTCGGTCGCATTTATCGGGGGCTAACCGCCCATGGTTTCGACCAGCATATTCGTTTTTAGGAAGAAGCGATAAAATAAAGAGGAGTTACACAACATTGTTTGTATAACTCCTCATTTGTATAACTTCTCTAACTTTTAAAGTCCGGCGTCGTGCTTTAGTATCTGCGCTGCGTCGAGGCTGTTTACGGTACCGTCGCCGTTTATATCGGCGGCGGCTTTTTCTTCATCCGTAAACTGTTGCAAGCCTGCATCGTAGCGAAGGACCGCCGCCGCATCAAGGCTGTTTACTTTTCCGTCACCGTTTACGTCCCCAAGGCTTGACTTTATATTCAGCCCAAGAGCCTCCGCAATAGCGGATGCATCAGCTTTAGCTATAGTATCAAGGCTTTCGATAAGCCAGCGTGCACCGTCTACTGTATCGTGAAATTCATGCTCTATAAGCACGGGTGCCATACCGTAGCTTGCAGGCTCACGCAGCTCTCCGAAGTTCCATTCGGTATAGCTCCACGGATATATGGCAGGCTGTACGGCCCTGTTGCTTATTATTGGGCAAACGGCGTTCAAAGCTTTTACAATAGCCAAAGCAAGAGTTTTGGAAAGCGGATAATCGGGATGATAAAACACACAAGCACCCCTGCCGCCGCCACCGTTGCTGTGTAGCGCAACATATATATCACAGTTTTGGCGCAACGCGTCTTCGGGTCTGCCCGTATAGCTTCTGTCAACATCGTATACAGAGGTAAGGATAGTTTCTATACCTTCATATTTTTCAAGTTCGTTAACAAGTATGCTTGCCAGCTTATCCATTTGTTCTTTTTCGGTATAACCGTCTATAGCATATTTTTTGTGATGATTTGCGGGGGAAAGATACACACGGTATGTTTTATCTTCCAATATTCTCTTCTCCTTTCTTCTCCACGTTGTTTTTAAGGCCTTTCGCAAGCTTTAGCAAAAAGTCGGGCAAAGGCACACCGATGGCGCTTAAATTTTCAAGTATGCTTATGCACTCGTTAATAATAAGCCAAAACAAAAGCATAAGCATAAAGACCGGCTTGAAGGCAGCGTTCTCGCCTATATTATAGGATATGCAGTATACCGTATAATCCACCCCTGCTGCCGCTATTACTGCGGCTGCATATCCCAGTTTTTTCAGTATGCCCTTAAGCCCCGTGCGGGAACATACGGTGCGCTGTTGCTTACTTTTGAGCACCCCTGTCAGGTAATCTGCCGCCATTAGAACACACAGTACACAGAAAGGTAACGCAAGTCGCTTTGTAACGCTGCCTAACACCGCAAGTCCGTAGGCTAATACTGTTTTTAAAGTTTCGTTCTTCAACTTTGCTCTCCCCCTATACGGAAATCTTGGGGTGAAACCTTTGATACACCAGCTCGTAAAGCCCCTGCTCTCCGTCGCTGTTTCTTGTACAGGGAACAAAGCTTCTTATAAGCACACCTTTTGCGTTATAAATTTTAAGATAATAGAATGTGCCTCTCTCAAGCTCGCAGGGGGTGCCGTTTTTGTTGATCGCTCCTATAAAAAGCGGCAAATCGCTTTTAAACTCCTTGTTTGAAAAAGGTGTGATCAACACTGTATCATCCACGCTTAACCCGCTGTTATAAAAAACAAAGTTGCTTATATCCGTTGATATACAGCCTTGACACTCCGATGTTAAATGCCCATGCCCAACAATGGCATTTTTACCATCGTTAATGAAATAAAAGCTGTTGCCCGATGAAGATTCGACCCCAAAAACACCGTTTTTCTGTGCTGTGGATACCCTTCCGCATATCTCTATCCTGTCTGAAGAATGGACAAGATAACCGGTATCAAAATAAATAGAACCGTTACAGGAAATATTGGTACGCAATATGTACTCAAGGGGTAATGCGTTCTCAAGCATCAGCAGGCGACGACGGGAACTCATATTTACGCCCACTTCCTTCCTATGCATCTGCCGCGAAGGACATCGAACTCCCAAGTTTCGCCGTTGCCTGCCTGTTCAGGGTCAGGGCCGCTGTATGCAATCAATCCTTCAAAGCTTACTGATATTTCTCCTTGTGCCGCGGTAGTTAACATAATGTTGCATTCGGTAGCAAGCGGGTTTTCACACATAAAACTGACTTTGGATACGTCGGAAAGCAGATAGTCCTCAAGATCGCTCATAACGATGACTTCCGCTGTGTCCGTAACAAGATTACGTTTTGGGGCTTTAGACTGCAAAAGAGTCAATTGCTCTTTCTTGGTAAACACATCCCCTGTCTTGCAGTACGTGTCGGATGTTCCCCACGCCGCATCATAGTCGTCGCTGCTTTGCTTAATAAGGATCTCGCCTGCCGTGCCGCCCTTTGGAAAGCGATTATCTATCATTTCACAAAGAGCTTCGTATCGGTTCCCGTCTATACTGCCGTCTGCTTCTGCCTCATCGGTAACGGCCGCCTTGCAGACAACCGTAGCGGCAGTGCTGGTAAATACGGAAGCAGAGATAACGCCGATCTTTACATAGGCCGTGCCGTATAACACGGGAACCTGACAACAGTTGTCTGCTATCTCAACATAATATGCAGCCCCGTCGGATGTTACAAATACCGCCGTTTTTGTACCTGCCCCATCCCATTCATCATCAAAAACGAAGGACGCCTTAATATCGCTGTTGCCGCAAACGATAAAGGCATCCTCTTCTGCTGTAGCTATTTTTTCTTTTACGGTAATAGTAATGGTTTTCATTGTTCCTCCATTAAAAGTATTACCCTCTTACGTTATTTATTATACCATCAAGTTGCTCTATTGTCAAAAAACGTCCCAATTTTGTCCAAAAATTTGTAATTTGCTATTTCCAAATCTTCAAATATATGCTATACTTATAAAGTGCTTACGGTTATAAGCACATACCGCTGTAATAACAGACCGTTTTGGCGGTGGATATTTTATAATTATCAGAATTGAAGAGGCGTTTATGAACAATTATCATCAGCAACCTTCCCCTAATATGCCCAACACATTTGACAACATGGAAAAAACGGCGGCTTATCCTAATCCGCAGAATTACACTCCCTACGGCAACCAAGCGAATGTTAATTATACCCAAATGCCTGCAGGCGGCGGAAAAAAGCCCCAAAAAAACAGGGGCTGGATTGCAGTTGTAATTGCATTGCTGCTGATAATAGGCGCCGGCTCTGCAACGGTGTGGATACTGTTGCAGGAGGACGCCGAGGACGGTAAGAACGATGACAGTACGGTTTTATCCTCTGAAAACGAAAGCTCTGAAAACGATACGAGCTTTGAAAGCAGCGATACAAGTGCGGAAGACAGCGGCTTAAGCGCAGAAGACAGCAATGTGTCCTTTGATCAAAGCGATGACGAAATAATCAGCGAAGACGAAGTGACTTCCGAGGAAGCTCCTGTTGTATCCGCAGAGCTTGTAAGTATTTCCATAGAAACCTATCCCGATAAGATGACCTATACGATGGGCGACCCCCTGGATACCGAAGGTCTTAGCCTCCTTGCGCAGTATGAGGACGGTACAACTCAGATCATAACCGAGGGCTTCACCTGCTGGCCCAAGGGCTTCAACTATGTGGGAGAAAAGAAGGTTACCGTTACCTACGGCGACAAAACCACAAGCTTTAACGTTACCGTTGAAGAGGCTGACATTCTTTTCATATCTGTAATCGACCCGCCCAATGATACGGTATACAATGTGGGTGAAACGTTTAATAGCGATGGGCTTAAGATAATCGTACACTATGTTAACGGCATAAGCGAAGAAAAGACCGATGGGTTAGTATGCAGTGTTCCCGACTTTTACACACCCGGTGTAAAAACTGTAACCGTAATCTACGGCGACAAGACAACAAGCTTTACCGTTACGGTAGAAAGTGTTACCGTTTCTTCTGTTTCGGTAGTGACAACTCCTTATGACACAAGCTATTACGTAGGAGAAACTCTTAATACGGCAGGGCTTAAAATAAGGGTTAATTATTCTGACGGCACAAGTGAGGATATCACAAGCGGCTTTAACTGCTCTCCCACATATTTCAGCTCTGCAGGGACGAAAACAGTTACCGTAAGCTACGGCGACAAGAGCACAAGCTTTACCGTTACGGTGCAAGGCGTTACAGTTACTTCCATCTCTGTTAAAACAAGACCTAACGACACAAGCTATTACGTAGGGGAAAATCTTAATACGGCAGGGCTTAAAATAAGAGTTAATTATTCTGACGGCACAAGCGAGGATATTACAAGCGGCTTTACCTGCTCTCCCACACATTTCAGCTCTGCAGGCACCAAAACAGTTACCGTAAGCTACAGCGGTAAGAGCACAAGCTTTACCGTTACGGTAAACAGTGTTGCGGTAAGTTCCATTTCTGTCTATGCAACGCCTAACCGTACTCAGTACCGTGTCGGTGACAGCCTTGATACTGCCGGGCTTAGGATAAAGGTCAACTATGCCGACGGCTCCACCGAATACATCACAAGCGGTTTTACCTGCAGTCCTACCTACTTCTCTTCCATAGGTACTAAGGCAATTACCGTAAGTTACGGCGGCAAGACCACAAGCTTTTACGTTACCGTAGTTAACGGATAGAGTACAGCTTTTTGCGGATGTGGCGGATCGTTCCGTTGCATCCGCTTGTTTTGTAAAAACGGCGCAAAGTGCGGAGTTTTCTCCTTGAAAACGGAGCCGAGCTGTGTTAAAATAATAAAAAGCGGTCATAATAAGTCAAAGTATGCAAAACAAAAGGAGTGGCTTATATGTACCGTAACGAAAACGAAAACGCAGGTGTACCGCCCGCCGTGCCCGAGCAAGCGGCTGACAGAGCAGGTGAATACGGAAGCGTTACAATGGAAAGTGGTGGCTCTTTAATACACGCTTTGATAATAGCGGGGCAAATAGAGGGACATTGCGAAGCGCCTGCAGGCGCAAAATCCACCAAGTACGAGCAATGCATCCCCACACTTGTGGCAGCGGAAGAAAGTCCTGCCGTTAAGGGACTTTTGGTGCTTATAAACACCATAGGCGGCGATGTGGAAGCAGGACTTGCCATTGCGGAGCTTATTGCGGGGATGAAAAAGCCTACCGTATCTTTGATACTCGGCGGCGGACATTCCATAGGTGTGCCCCTGGCGGTGGCGGCAAAGCGCTCTTTTATAGTACCATCTGCAACTATGACCCTGCACCCCGTAAGGACTAACGGGCTTGTCATAGGTGTGCCCCAGAGCTTTGCGTATTTTGAGCGAATGCAGGACAGGATAATTAATTTTATTGTTAAAAACTCCGGTGCTAAGGCAGAGCGCATAAAACAGCTTATGCTTTCCACCGACGAGATGACAACGGATATAGGCACGGTGCTTGACGGCGCAGGTGCCGTTTCGGAAGGGCTTATAGATGCCGTAGGAGGCTTGGGTGACGCTCTGGCGGCTTTGCATGAGATGGGTAACGGGAGGTAAAGGACGTGAAAAAGGCATTCTTCAAAACGGCGGCGATTATATTAGCTTGCCTTTTTGCTTCACCTTTATCCGCAGCCGCCCTTAAAGGTGACGTGAACGGTGACGGTCGTGTGGACCGCAGAGATGCAGAGCTGGTTTTCGACTACGCTTCGGGTAGCAATACAGGGCTTACGGAGGCGCAAAAATCCACCGCAGACGTAGACGGGGACGGTATGCTCAGCGTTGGAGATGCCGCACAGATACTGCGTTACCATACAGGTACGGAGGAAAAACTGCCTGCAAATGAGGTGGCGCGGCTTAATATCCTTTCGCCGCCCTACAAGCTTAAATACAAAGCGGGAGACGCACTTAATATGGAAGGCTTTATGCTTTCCGTTACATACACAAACGGTCAAACTAAGCTTATAAACAGATACAGCTATACGGGGTTCGACGGCGGTTCAGGCACAAAAATCATAACCGTCTCCTGCCGTGGCAAGCTTATTTCCTTTACCGTGGCAGTAGATGAACCAAAGCTTAGAGAGATACAGCCGACATACCTGCCATCAAAGCGCAGTTACACAGTAGGAGAAGTGCTGTCCCTCGCAGGGCTGAGGCTTAACGGAATTTACGAAGACGGTACAAGCAAAGAGCTTACCGGTTACTCTGTAAGCGGATATAGCGGAGAGGCGGGACTGCACACGGTAAAGCTTATGTATATGGGCAAAACTTCAGAGTTCACCGTGGGATGCGGTAACAGAGCCACGGTCCGTTGCGGCGGCACAAGGCTTAACGTGCGCACCGGGGCAGGTACAAGCTACCAACGCATAGGTGCATTTCTTGAAGGGTCAAGCATTATCGTTACGGACCTTGTGGGAAAAGACGGCTGGGTACAGTGTTGGGGGCTTGATGACAGCGGCAACTACATTCACGGTTGGTGCTTAAAGGCACACTTGTCAATCAGCACTTAAAACCACAACAAACGGCAAAAATATCATCGCACATTTAACCGAGAACTCTGACTGCTTCTTGGAGTGTCTGACAAAAGGCAAACATACAAGTCTTAACGCTCTTGTATGTTTGCCTTTTTTAATATTGGATTTACGCAGAAGGGCTTATCTCCTTGACTACGCCTATCTCGGTTATCACCTCTGCGGTGGCGGAAAGTACAACGGCGTTAAGCTCCTTGTTAAAAACACACTCGGTTCTTGTGTTTTGCACCTCGCCGTCCACTTCCCTCTTCAGATAAGCATTGAAAGCCGACAAGGCTTTTTCTTCTGCTTCCTCCACACTGATCTCCTTTGGCACAAGCACGTACTCCCTGTACGTAAGTGTTTGCTTCACCGCGGGAAAAACCACGGCGGCAAGCTTTACCGTTTTTGTGCTCACATCGCTGTCCGCATAGTTGAAGCTTGTGCAGTCGCTTTTATAAAGAGGTATATCTCTGCCGAGGACGGTATACATCGTTTTTGTTTCGGTCTCGCCGGTATACTGTTTTTCCGTAGTTTTAAGGGGAATTATCACCGTATACTCCCTGTAAACGGTTGCCATAGCGCTTCCCGATGCCCTATACAAATATTCCCCTCCGTGCTTGCCGATAACTTGCCCGTTTATAAGCACGTCTCCTTCCGCAACCGTGTTGCCCTTTTCCACGGCAGGTTCGCCCTTAGTTGCGGTTATCTTATGTATGATCCCTGCTTCTTTTGCTACTATATCACAAGGTGTTTTGTCCTCATTCTTATGTTCGGCGTCCGTCCTCAGGCGTAGCTTTACGTTGGCTACCGTTCCTTGTACGTTTATAGATATATCGGAATACAGGCTGTTTTTAATCAAAAAACGCTGTTCTGCCTCGTATACGTTTATGTCATAGAGAGATGCACCCGTATATACACCCAGCTCCTTCAGGTCGGATATTACGGCGGCACTGTCATAATCTCCATTGCATTCGGGGCGTACATCCCACAAAATACGGGTAGAACCGAAAACTATAAGCATAGCCAAGGCAAGCCCTAACCAAAGCCCTCCCCGTTTCATATACCCCATACAGCGGAACGGCAGTCCGCCTCTGTAAACAGGTTCTGCATCTACGCCTAACTCTTTAAGCCGCCTGATAAGCGCATCAGCGCCGAAAACAGAACAGCTTGCGTTATAACCGTCCTCGGCAGGGGTAAAACCGCTTAGCACATAGCCTTCCTCCGCCAAAACGCTTACCGCCTCCAAAACGCCCTCTCCTCTCAGCCGTAGCTTCAGGTAGCCTGTTATTATGCGTATAAATCTGCGCAACGCTCATCACCGCCTTTTAAAAAAATTCTATCCCGTTTATAAGCCCTGTTATTACCGCACGGTTTTGGGAGAGCATAGCCACTTGCAGTTCTGTCCCTCTTATGCTTATGCGACTGCTTCGGCACAGCATTGTTACCTTCTCGTTTGTGTACTCCACTAAAGTCATAACTCCCTGTGCCTTCAAAAGCCGTCTGCCGTGCAATTCGAAGGACGGGGCGGTAAATATGTTATCCGACAACAAATATCACCTCTATGAAAATAAATATGCAAGGAGCGTTCTTAAAATGCGGCAAAAACCGTATAATTTTTTGGTGATTATATGGCTTTTATAAAATCCCTCGGTCCCCTTGCCATAGCCGCTGTCTTTGTTTTTTGTCTGTTTAACAGCACTGCGCTTGCTGAAAGCAGCAGGCAGTATCTTGTTTTGTGCGGTCAGAAAGTTGTGCCGTCGCTGTTTGTATTTTCGGTACTGGGCGCTTTGGTATCTCAAGGAGAGGGGCTTTCCAAGCTGTGCCGACGTTTGCCCCTGTGGGGAACGGAAACAGCGGTCTTGCTTTTGAGCCTTTGCGGCGGAGTACCCTTAGGTCCCCTTACCGCAGCAGAGCTTTACCGTAGCGGCAGTTTAAACAAAAGGCAGGCAGAATATTTGTGCACTTTTTCCTGTACGCCTTCCCTATCGTTCATTATAAGTTTTGTCGGCGGTGTGCTTGGCGGCAACAAAGGAACTACGCTTGCTATATTATACGCAGGCGTATCAGTGCTTACCGCCGTAATATGCAAGCCATTGATGCTAAACCCCGAAGAAAGACGGCTTATACCCACGGTAGCGCCAAAAAGCAAAACCTTCAGCACGGTTTTAGCAAACAGCGCCACATCCTCGGTGGTAATTTGCGGTTGCGTAGTGTTCTTCGGTACTATGGCTACTATGTTGCCTAGAACTGCAGGCGGTTTTTTGGAAATAAGCGCCGGAATAGCAAACTGCCGTTCTGACGTGGAGGCGGCGGTGCTTTTGGGCTTTTCGGGCTTCAGCATCTTTTTTCAGGCAAGTGCCGCTGTAGACGGCGAGTTAAGCCTTAAACCCTGCTTTGGAGCTAAACTGTTTCAAGCTGTGCTTATGGGAACCCTTGCATATTTTATTATTGACTAAAACGGGCAAAGATGTTATCATAACGTATAATTAATTTACAGGAACGGATGTATATATGGCAAAATCCTTTAAAAAGCACGATATGACCTTAGGCAATCCATTAAAGGTTTTATTGCTGTTTGCTGTGCCTATGTTCTTAGGTCAGATTTTTCAGCAATTTTATAACGTAGCTGATATGAAAATCGTAGGGATGAAGCTGGGTGACAATGCGCTTGCGGCAATAAGCTCGGTTTCTTCCGTGTTTGGCATTCTTATGGGTGTGGCAAACGGGCTTAACAACGGCTGTGCAATTACCGTTGCCCGTATGTACGGAGCTGACAACAAGCAAATGCTAAGGCGAACGCTGGCAAGTATGCTATGCATAAACTTTACTGCGGTAGCACTGTTCAGTATTGTGGGCATAAGCTTTATGAATCCCCTTATGGCGCTTATGAAGGTACCCGAAAATTTGAAAGCCGATGCTAAGGTATATCTTACCTTTATACTTTGCGGGATGATTACCACAATGGCGTACAATATGTGCGCTTCGGTTTTGCGTTCGGTAGGCAACAGCCGCACCCCTTTGTATTTCCTCATAGGAAGCAGTATTGTCAACGTAACTTTGGACTATCTGTTCGTTGTAAAGACAGAGCTTGGCGTAGGCGGTGCTGCGGCGGCAACCATTATCGCCCAAGGGATTTCCGCACTACTTTGCTTAGGCTACATAATAAAATACGTACCTGAACTGCATATAAGCAAAAAGGACTTTGTGTTTGACAAGGTGCTTCTTAAGGAGCTGTTGGCAATGGGCTTTTCCATGAGCCTTATTACCTCCCTCGTGTCCTTCGGCAGTGCCGCCGTAAACCGTGCAAACAACATATTAAGCGCTCGCTACGGCGAGGGTATTATAACCGCAAACAGTGCCGCACGCAGAATAGACGGGCTTATAATGATGCCTATGTCCACCTTGGGGATGGCGCTTTCCACCTTTGTAAGTCAAAACAGAGGCGCAGGGCACTACGAAAGAATAAACAGAGGAATAAAGGGTGCGCTGTCCGTAGGTGCGGCTTGGTGCGCTTTGGGCGTTGCCTGCCTGTATGCCTTCGGTGACTTCCTTGTAAAGTTTATCACCGGTACAGACAGCGAAACCGTAACGGTACACGCCGTGGAATATATGCGCATAAACTCTCCGTTTTTCTTTTTGCTTATGGTGCTGTTGGTATTCCGAAGTGTACTTCAAGGCTTCGGCAAAAAGATTATTCCCATAGTAACAGCCGCAGCAGAACTGGTGCTTAAATTCTTTGCCGCCGCAATACTTGTGCCGCATCTTGGATTTTTGGGCATCTGCGTGGCAGAGCCCGTAATTTGGACGGTTAGCGCCATTATTGTTGCTGCTGTTTACATAAAAGATATGAAAAGCATTAAAAAACAGTATAATTTTTAAAATAATTGTAAAAAATATATACATTTTATTTAAAGTGTGATATAATGCATTTATGTAGCTTGAATTGAAATACGATTTGATTTTGGGAGGCATATTTATGGCTTTTTGTACTAATTGCGGTTCTCAGATAAACGAAAACTTTTCTTTTTGCACCCATTGCGGTACAAAAATAGGAGCTTCTGAACCTATACAGGTTCCCGCTTACCAACCCCAGCCCGCTCCCGTACAGCAACCTGAGCCCACAAACGATATGGCTACGCAGGCAGTGTTCGGCGGCGCACAGCCTCAGCCCGCTCCCGTACAGCAACCTGAGCAGCCTGACGATATGGCTACGCAGGCGGTATTCGGCAGCGCACAGCCTCAGCCTGTGAAGGACGAAGAGCCCAAGGGCGAAAACGCACCCGCAACAAACGATGCAGCAAAACAGTTTAATACAGAAGCACCAAAGCCCGAGGAAGTAAAGACGCCCGAAGAAAAGCCCGTTACGGCAGAGAAAAAGGATAAAGACAAGACCTTTGCCGTTTCCTCTACCCCCAGCTACGAGCGTCCGCCCGTACAGACTTACGAAAATCAGTACGAAGTACCCTCCGGCCCCAACCCTCAGCTTCCTTTGAATACTGAGCCTTATCAGGGCAAGCCCAACAAAAAAGGCGAGTACGGCGTTGTAGGTGCGATGTACTACTTCCTTATGACTCTGCTTTACGCCATCCCCGTTGTCGGCTTGATAATGTCTATAGTTATGTCCTTCGGCGGCACGGTTAACCAAAACAAACGCGGGTTTGCAAGATCTGTTCTGATTTTTAAGTTTATCGGCATTGTTATGCTGTTCGCTGTTCTTATACTGGGCATTATGTTTAAGGAAGATATCTTTGAGTTTATGCACAACGCGTTCGCGTGGGATATCGAAACTTGGAGCGATATATTTGAACAGTTTTAATTAAGCGCAAAAAGACAGCGAGAGCTGTCTTTTTTAGTTGGTAATTTCCAAGCGCCGACAAAAAAAGGTTGTCTCCCAAAAAGAGACAACCCTTTATATTCTGTTCCTTCCCGCCGGGCCGTGGCCCGCAAACGAAACCCTGCTCTCTGGCAAGGGTGGTGACCTCTCCCATTTTTCGTGCTCCCAACGTCCGAGCGATGCGGTGACATAAGCAGCGCACCGTCGGGAGGTCTGCATTCCCTGAACGGGAAGTCCGGTCTCCGCTTCGTAAATGTGGGTTTTTATGCGAGAACAACACGCACCAAGCAGGAAAAAAACACATCCCTATTTTATGTACCGAGGTTAAAAATTATTCCTCTTCTTCCTCACCGTCGCCGTCAAGCATATCCAGGTCAAGGTCACCGAAGACCTCATCCTCAAAAACTTCGGCTACACTTTCGAACTCATCATCGTCGTCTATGGTAACATAAACGTCTTCGCCGTTTTCGTCACGTTCTTTTTTAAGAATAACATACTCACACTCATCACTGTCGATGGGCATAAACGCAAGGTATTCGTTACCTTCGATTTCCAATCTGCCAATAATTTCAAAGGGGTTTTCGTTACCGTCCTCATCAATAAGAAAACAAGTTTCGCCCTCAAGTTCTTCAAAGTTTTCAGTCTTATTTTCAGCCATTACAGTACAACGCGGTGCAATATGCGCACCTGCATCCTCCCTTCGATTATGAAATACTTGTGCTTGTCTGTGCACTAATTGTAGCAAAGTGCTAAAGAAAAGTCAATACATTTTATGCAAAAAGCTACACGGGGAAAAGTTTTTTGCCGCAAATTCACCGTTTTTTCGACTTTTCGCCTTGGAAAACAAAAAAACCACCAAAAAAATGCTTAAATTTTTGTTAAAATTATTCAAAAGCTATTGCAATTGTTGTGCAATGCGATTATAATCAGTAACGGATAATGTTTGCTAAATGTGCAAAATGATTATGATGTTGAACGGGGGACTTTTTGTATGAAGTTGTTTCAAGGCATAGTACATCAAATGAAAGATGCTACCGACAGGACTATCGGTGTTATTGATGACAGAGGCACGGTTATTGCCTGCAGTCAGCTTACACGTATAGGTGAAGCTAAGCGCGCCGTACTGGAGGAGCTTTCTTATACCTTTGACAGCGTAACCTATGACGGTTATACATACAGACCCATTGGCACCCACGCACACATTGAGTATGTGGTTTTTGTAGAGGGTACGGATTCTACTGCCCAAAGCACAGCCGCTATGCTTTCTGTTGCGCTTGCCAACATCAAGACCCTGTATGATGAAAAATACGACAAGACCAGCTTTATTAAGAACATTATCCTTGACAATATTCTTCCCGGCGATATCTATATTAAAAGCAAGGAGCTTCGCTTTGACGGCGAGGTTAATCGTGTAGTATTTTTGGTGCGCTTCATCAACAAGGGTGAGGCTATACCCTTTGACGTTATACAGAGTATGTTCCCCGACAAAAACAGGGACTATATCATAAGCGTGGGTGAAAACGATGTTGTGTTGGTTAAGGAACTTAAGAACCCCACAACCGCCAGGAAGTATGAATCGGTGGATACCATTGCCAAGACTATTGTTGACACGGCACAAAGTGAATTTTTGATGAGCGCCGTTGTGGGCATAGGCACTGTTGTATCCAATATTAAGGATTTGGCACGTTCCTACAAGGATGCGCAAATAGCCATAAATGTAGGCAGTATTTTTGACCCTGACAAAAAGATATCCAATTATGAAAACTTAGGTATAGGCAGACTTGTTTATCAGTTGCCTACCACACTTTGTGAAATGTTTTTGCAGGAAGTGTTTAAGAGAGAGTCTCTTGATGCCCTTGACAGAGAGACCTTGGTCACCATACAGGCATTCTTTGACAACAACCTTAACGTCAGCGAAACCTCCAGAAGGTTGTTTGTTCACAGAAACACCTTGGTGTACAGATTGGAAAAGATAAAAAAACTTACGGGGCTTGACCTGCGTGAGTTTGAGCACGCCATTACCTTTAAAGTGGCGTTGATGGTACAAAAATACGTACAGTCCAGACCCCACAACTATTAATAGGCTGCCAAGGCAGCCCTTGCGGAGGGTTTGCAAAAATGATTGAATTTAAAGATGTAACGATGTCGTACGATAACGACACAGTGGCACTTAACGGCATTAATCTTTTAATAGAAGACGGTGAGTTTGTTTTTATTGTCGGTCGTTCCGGCGCGGGTAAGACCACTCTTACAAAGCTTTTGATGCGTGAGGAGAGGGTCAGCAGCGGCAAGCTTACGGTTGATAAGTTCAAGCTGGACAAAATGCCACGAAGAAAAGTTCCTTACCTAAGAAGGTCCTTGGGCGTGGTATTTCAGGATTTCAGGCTTTTCCCCAATATGACGGTATACGAAAATGTTGCGTTTGCCATGCGCGTGGTGGGTGAAAAGAACTCGGTTATAAAAAAGCGTGTACCCTACTTTTTAAACTTGGTGGAGCTGACGGATAAGGCTGACCGTTTTCCGGACGAGCTTTCCGGTGGCGAAAGGCAGAGAGTCGCCTTTGCACGTGCTATTGCCAACAATCCCAAAATTGTTATTGCAGATGAGCCCACGGGTAATGTGGACCGCCAAATGAGCCTTGAGCTTATGGACCTGCTTGCACGAATAAACAAGCTTGGCAAGACGGTTTTGGTGGTAACACACGATATGGAATTGGTTCAGCTGTTTAATAAGCGCACCATTACCATTGATGACGGCACTATTGTAAGTGACAAGAACGGAGGTGCTGTTCTTGAAGCTTAGAAATATTCCGCACCTTATAGGACAAGGTTTTGTAAGTTTTTGGCGCAACGGTGCCATGACCACCGCAGCTATCCTTGTTTTGATATGCTGTATGCTGGTGCTTGGCTCTTTTTACGTTGTTATAGACAATTTGGACAAGTTTATAGAGGACCAAAGCGAGTCCATTAAGACCATTAATGCTTATGTGGACAGCTCCGAGTCTCCCGAAGAGGTCAACGAAAAAGAGTTGGCTTTGGCAGGGCTTGCAACTGCGGCAAACAGCAACATTGACTATTATGTGCGTATAACCAAAGAAGAAGCGCTTGAAGAAATGAAGAACCGTGAAGGGCTTGAGGACATACTTACCGAGTTTGACGAAAGCAATAATCCCTTGCCCGAAAGGTTTCGTATCCATTTTAAGGATATTGATACCGTGCAATCTCTTATGCGTGATCTGGAAGAGATTTTCGGTGCAGATAAAATAAAGTCCGAGGTTGGAGTTTATGAGAAGGTTAACAGCATAAGCTCTACCATTACACTTGTGGGCTTGTGGCTTATGATCATACTTTTGGTTATCGCCATCCTTATAATTATGAACACCGTTAAGCTTACGGTGTTTGCACGCAGAAAAGACATTGCCATAATGCGCTATATCGGTGCAACAAGTGCTTTTGTTGTATCACCTTTTATCGTTGAAGGTATATTGGTAGGCATAATTGCGGCAATAATATCCACGGGGATACAGTATTATTTGTATGACGAGGTCTTTGCAAACATCGTTTCAAGCTACAACGACATAAATCTTGTACCTGTTATGGACTATTTGTACGTTGTTCCCGTGGCGTTCCTTGCCATAGGCATATTTGCAGGTGTTATAGCAAGTGCTACCTCGGTCAAGAAGCACTTGGACGTTTAGTTTTTCCCTTTTTACAGCACAGGAGTTTTTATGTATAAACGAATATTACTTACGGCTTTATGCTTTTTTATGGTGTTATCCTTTGGAGCGTCTGTCCTTAAGACAACCTTGGACGCAAAGGCGTACAACGGCTTGGGACAGATAACCGAGGAAATAGAAAACGATAAGCAAAGCCTTGGCGAACTGCAGAACGCTCTTACTGCCATTCAAAACAACAAGGGCAACTTGCAGGCGCAAAAAGACCAAATTAATATGGAAACCCAGACAATGCTGGAGCAAAAAATGCTGCTTGAGCAGGAGTACAGCCTGCTTGTGGCGGAAGAAGAGGCTATAACCAAAATTATAGACGAATACGGCGTTGTTATATCCCAAACACAAACCGATAAAGCCGATGCCGAAGCTTTACTTGATAAACAGCTTAACGATTTCGGCGCTTTGTTGGTTTATATGTATATGAACGGTGAAGACTCTTACTTGAAGATGTTTCTTAAATCCGAAAGTTATTCCGAGTACTTGGCTTATGTTGAATGTATGGAGCACATACTTGACAGCAGTGACCGTATGATCGACGATATACGTGTGACCATCGATGACATAAGCAAAAAAGAGCTTGACTATGTTCTTGCAAACGCAGACCTTGTTACCTACAAGGAAAGCCTGAACGAAACACAGGCAGAAAAAGAAGCTAAAAGAAAAGAGCTTGAAGAAAAAATAGGCGAAAACGGCGAACTGCTTACGCTTACCGATGAGGAGCTTGCCGCCGCCAAGGACAACGAAGAAGCTTTAAGACAGCAGATCAAAGACCTGCAAGCCCAAATAAGCGAAAAAGAACAAGAAAAGCTTAGGTTGGAGCTTGAAGCCACCTTTGACGGTAACTTCTCTTTTCCGCTTATCGGCTGTAATAACTACAGGATAACCTCTTGGTTCGGAATACGCACAGACGGTCCTTTCGTTGCTTATGAGCATCACAACGGTATAGACTTTGCCTGTGCAAGAGGCACGGCTATCAGTGCCGCCGCAGGCGGTAAAGTTACCTTTGCCGGATACAACGGCGCCTTTGGTAACGTTGTATTTATAGAGCACGGCAACGGGCTTACCACCGTTTATGCCCATTGTGACAGCCTTATCGTTACCGCAGGTACAAGAGTTACCGAAAAGCAGGCTATTGCTTATGTTGGCACAACAGGTCAGTCCAGCGGTTATCATTTGCATTTTTCCGTGCTTAAAAACGGTGTTTATGTAGACCCTGCGGATTATCTGCCAAGCTATTACTTGGGTAGATGAGGTTTTTGATGACAGATAAAACATTAAAGTGGTTATACCGCATTACGTGCTTTTGCCTTGCCTTTTTAATCGGTTTTTTGGTAGGGGCATTGGCGCTGAAGATCACAAGCGACAAAAACAGCGAAAAAAGCCCGTTTTCCGACTTGTCCGTTCCCGAAGGAAGCGGTGATTATAATCTTTACGAAGATCTGTACGTTTTTAACGAGCTTTACAAGATCATAAACACAAGCTATATGGGCGAATTTGACCCTGATGTAGCCATGCAATCGGCGTTGGAGCAATATGTCGCAAGTCTTAAAGATCCCTACAGCGTTTATATGACCAACGAACTTGCGGACAGCTTTATTGACGGTAACTTCGGCAAGAAGGTTGGCATAGGTGTACGCATATACAAGCTTACGGAAACTCCCGGAATGTACGTTTATCAGGTAATAAAAGGCTCGCCTGCGGAAAAGCACGGCATTTTGACGGGCGATATAATAACCGCTGTTGACGGCACGGCGGTTACCGATGAAAACTACAACCAAATGGTTGATAACGTAAGCGGTACCGAAGGTACAACCGTTACCCTTACGGTGCTTAGAGGCGAAAATTCTTTGGATATTCCCGTTGTAAGGGGCAGTTTTGTAGCCAGCTCTGTGGAATACAAAATGCTTGACAGTGCAGAGGGTGTCGGCTACATCCGTATTTTAAGCTTGGCTTCCGATACAGCGGTTGCTTTTAAAAACGCTGTTACCGTACTTGAAAAGCAGGGTGCAAAGAAATATATATTTGACGTAAGAAATAATTCGGGCGGCTATTTAAGCTCTATTATTGAGGTTTTGGATATGCTTCTGCCCGAAGGCCCGATAGTTCGCTATAACGATGCTACCGGTAAAGAAACGGCGGATCATTCCGATGCCGCCACCATCGTGAATGCACCTATGGCGGTGCTTATGAACGGCGGTACCGCTTCGGCGGCGGAGCTGTTCTCGTCAGCTCTTAAGGATTATAAGTTGGCTGTACTTGTGGGAGAGACCACCTTTGGTAAGGGTGTGATGCAAACCTTGTTTACACTGCCCAACGGTGACACCTTAAAGCTTACAACCTCCACCTATTCTCCCCCATTCAGCGAAAACTATAACGGTATAGGTGTTATACCCGACATAGAGGTTTCACTGCCGGAGGATAAACAACATTATATGCTGTCCGAAGAAGAGGACACTCAGCTTCAAGCGGCAATATCTGCCCTGGAAGACGAAGAGAAGCAAGACTAAGCGAGACCTTGCGCTCTTTTTAACAAACGTCCCGCAAATACATTAACAGAGGTAAAGACAATGGCAAAACAGGTATTTGTATCCCAAGAAGGCTTTGAGAAAATGCAGGCAGAGCTTGAGTATCTCAAGACAATTAAGCGTGAAGAAGTAAAGGCAGCCATAAAAAAGGCAAGAGAATACGGCGACCTTTCCGAAAACAGCGAATACGATGAAGCCAAGCACGAGCAGGCTGAGGTTGAAAGCCGCATTGCTCAGCTTGAAGAAAATCTTAAAAATATAGTTATTATCGACGACAAAAACATAAAGACCGACGTTGTTAGCTTCGGCAGCAAGGTTAAGGTGCTTAACAACGACGTTGAAGCTGAATATACCATAGTTGGCTCTACCGAATGTGACCCCTTTGCAGGCAAGATCTCTGATGAATCCCCTATCGGCAAAGGTCTTTTGGGTATGAAGCTTGGGGAAGAAAAGCTTATCGAAACTCCCAAAGGTAACATCACCGTACAGGTTATAGGTATATCCAGATAAAAGGAGCAAACAAGATGGAAGAAAAGGATACTGTTGAAATAATAGAGACCGATGACGGTTTAAATGAGCAGATGCGCCTTCGCCGTGAGAAGCTTGCGGCTATGAAGGAAGCAGGCAAAAACCCCTTTACCATAGTTCGTTTTGACAGGGACTGCACCGCCACCGAGATTAAAGAGCGTTTTGAAGAGCTTGAAAACAAGGACGTTACCATTGCGGGCAGAATTATGAGCTGGCGCGATATGGGTAAGGCTAACTTTATCGATCTGCTTGACGGAAGCGGCAGAATTCAGCTTTACGTTAAGATGGACGAAATAGGTGAAGAAGCTTTTGCCGACTTTAAAACCTGGGATATCGGTGATATCATTGGCGTTAAGGGCTTTGTGTTCCGTACAAGAAGGGGCGAGATAAGCGTACACGTTAAGGAACTTACCCTGCTTTCCAAGTCCTTAAATCCCCTGCCCGAAAAGTGGCACGGCCTTACCAATGTGGACACACGCTACCGTCAGCGCTACGTTGACCTTATTGTTAACCCCGATGTTAAGGATACCTTTGCAAAGCGTTCCGCTATAATCAGCGCCATCCGCAGATACCTTGATGACCAAGGTTTTATGGAAGTTGAGACCCCCATGTTGGTTTCCAACGCGGGCGGCGCGGCTGCAAGACCTTTTGAGACCCATTTTAACGCTCTGGACGAAGATTTGAAGCTTCGCATATCTTTGGAGCTTTACCTTAAAAGGCTTATTGTTGGCGGTTTTGAGAAGGTTTACGAGATAGGCAGAGTTTTCCGTAACGAAGGGCTTGACACCAGACACAATCCCGAGTTTACGCTTATGGAGCTTTATC
>SVRF01000039.1 GCA_015064945.1 Oscillospiraceae bacterium
TTAACGAGCTGGACACCTATGCAGATATGAAGGGGCTAAGCACCAAGGACATTATAAACGGCGTGTGCCTTGATCCCAGAATAGGCAATTACTACAACAACCCTTCCTTCGGCTACGGCGGCTACTGCCTGCCCAAGGATACAAAGCAGTTGCTTGCCAATTATTCCTCTGTTCCTCAAAATATGATGAGCGCAATTGTTGAAAGTAACCGCACCAGAAAGGATTACATAGCCCATAGAGTTATGGAAACGGCAAAGAGCTTCAAGGATGGGGAAGAAACGGTAATAGGCGTGTACCGCCTGGCAATGAAGGTGAACTCTGATAACTTCAGGCACAGCAGCATCCAAGGAGTAATGAAAAGGCTTGCAGCCAAGGGCGCAACCCTTATTGTATACGAGCCGACCTTAAGCTCACAGACAAGCTTTTTGGGCGGGGAGATAATTAACGACCTTAAGACCTTTAAGGAAAAAAGCCACGCCATTATTGCAAACAGATATGACCCTTGCCTTGATGACGTAAAAGCTAAGGTGTATACCCGAGATTTATTTAACGAGAATTAAGTAAGAAAAGAGGCAAAGCTTATTAAATTACTAAAGAAAGTGGAGGCAAAAAACGCCGGTTGGCTTATCGGCGGCAGGGTTGCCCAAATGCTGCTGTCCTTGATAGTGGGCATTTTATCTGCAAGATATTTAGGGCCGGGTAACTACGGCGTGCTTCGTTACGGTACGGCGTGGATTACGTTTTTTTGCGCCTTTAGTAATCTTGGCATAAACTCTGTAATAGTAAAAGAACTGCTTGACAAGCCCAAGGAAGAGGGGAAGACCCTGGGTACGGCGCTGACGCTTAGATTTGCGTCGGGGGTTTTGTCCTCGGTAATAGTTATCGGTTGTGCCCTTGTAATCAATTATAACGAGCCCGTAACGATCGCCGTTGTTGCACTGCAAAGCTTGGGGCTTGTGTTTAACACCTTCGAGCTTATAAATTATTGGTTTCAGTCAAAATACAAATCAAAGGTTACCGCAATAGCCACCCTTATTGCCTATGCAGTTGCTTCCGCATATAAGCTGGTCTTACTTGCCATGGGCAAGGACGTGCGCTGGTTTGCCTTTGCCACTTCTGTGGATTATATCGCTTTGGCACTGGCATTGTGGTTTGCGTACAAAAAGAACAAGGGCCCTTCTCTCGGCTTTTCTCTTGGCAGGGCAAAGGAGATTTTAGGTAAAAGCTATCACTACATACTGTCCTCCGTTATGGTTGCGGCATACACCCAAACGGATAAGGTTATGCTTAAAGAAATGCTTGATGATGCCGAGGTGGGATATTATTCCGCCGCTTCAAGCGTTTGCTCTATGTGGGTGTTTGTGCTTGCGGCGATAATAGACTCTATGTACCCTACCATATTAAAGCTTCACTCTTCCGATAAAGGAGAATACGAAAAAAAGAACAAACAGCTTTATGCTGTTGTCTTTTATGTATCCTGTGCCGTGTCGGTATTTTTCTTTCTGTTTGGGGATTTTGCCATACAAATTCTCTACGGTTCGTCTTATTCATCTGCAAGCGGGGCACTAAAGATCGTTACTTGGTATACGGCGTTTTCCTACCTTGGTGTTGCAAGAAACGCATGGATAGTGTCGGAGGGCAAGCAGAAATACTTAAAGTATATGTACTTGGGTGCGGCAATTGTAAATGTTTTGCTAAACCTTTTATTTATACCTTATATGGGCGCTTCCGGTGCGGCTTTGGCTTCTCTTATTACGCAGATATCTACAAGCATCCTTTTACCTATGTGCTTTAAGGAAATGCGCCCCAACGCCAAACTTATGATAGATGCTATCCTCTTAAGAGGTGTGTTTTAATGAAAAACCTTTTGCGGTACTGTATGTATAAAACCACAAGTAAATATGTGGACGAGGCGAAGCTTGAAGTGCGTCATATAAAGCTTTCTCAAGATGATATCTCTTACTTTAACCTGTCCTCAAATCCCATCGCTTCCTTTACATTAAACGGCAAGCTGTATTATTTTAGGGAGTGTATGCCCCTGCTTTCCAAGAAGGAGCATTTTGCAAGGGGAACAGAAGGCTTTTTTGCCTCTTTGCACAGCCTTAACATAAGCGGCGAGCATTTTAAGCAGGAGATACCTATTGTTACGGAGTTTTCCGAAGACGAAATATCAAGCTTTCGCAGATATCTGGAAAAACGGTGGCAGGACAAAGCCTTTTTAAAAAGTCTTGCCCGCGCAGATAAAACGGCGCAAAAAACGGGCTTTTCCATTTGGACAAAGCAAAGCTATGACCAAAGCTTTTTCGACACCTTCGGATTTTCGGCGCTCCCTTCTGAGTGTTACCACATCGCCGTATATTTCCTTTGGTATGTAAGAAGTGTTGCTTGGAGCTACAGATTTCGCAAAATAGCCCGTGGTAAAAGGTATTCTTATTTTTCTGCCGTAAGGTCGGTGGCAAGCACCGTTACGGCAAAGGCTTTGGGGCTTGGCCCTATGCTTACCGCGGCGGAGTTTTGCCGTATAGAAACAGATGAAGGTAACATATTGTTCGGTGTGCTCAGCAATTCTGCAGAAGGTACAAGAATGGCGGATACCCCGGCTGAAGCCACGGGTGCCTTACAAAAGGAGCTTACTGCGCTGAACGTTTTTGACGCAATATGCTTTCAAACAGACCACGGCCCCAACAATTATAACGTATATAAGCAGGATGGCGAATGGGCAGTATGCGCCTTTGACAACGATAACCCCAACACCTTTTTACCCATCCCCACAGTAAAAAACAGCATTAGCGGCTGTTCCTCATTGGTGGACGCAAAGGGGCTATTCAACCGCCCTTATATGAGCAAAGAGCTGTTCGAAAACCTTAAAAACGCAGATATCGTGGGCTTGAAAAAACTTCTGAAGCCCTATCTTAACTTTTTACAGATGCGGGCGCTTGCGTCCAGAATTAAAAAGACCGTAACCCTGCTTGAAAGATCCGTAGCGCAAAACAGCACCGAGATGATTTCGGACGCAGAGTGGGGAAGCGAAACCGTAGCAAAGGAAACAGACGGAAGATACGGTAAGACCTACCTAACTGCCGCTACTAAAAGTTAAGTATAAAAACAGAATATCACTATATAAAAACTACCCAAAAAAAGAGTTCTTCTCTTCTTCGGGTAGTTTTTTGTCAGACTTCTTGGGGTGATTTACGGTTTATTTCTTTCTCCATACCATACGGTTAACAATATCCGTATAGCTTTGTATGATCTTTACCACCTTGGTGCTTACGTTTTCTTCCGTATAGTCGGGTACGGGTATACCGCTGTCGCCTTCTTCCGTCATAAGCACAGCAGTATCCACCGCCTGCAATAAGGAGTGCTCATCTATTCCCGCAAGGCAGAAGCAAGCCTTGTCAAGAGCTTCGGGCCTTTCCGTGGAGGTGCGTATGCACACCGCTGAAATGGGCTTGCCTATAGAGGTAAAGAAGCTTGACTCCTCAGGCAGTGTACCGCTGTCGGAAACCACGGCAAATGCGTTCATCTGCAGTTTGTTATAATCGTGGAAGCCCAAAGGCTCGTGACATATAACACGGCTGTCCAGCACAAAACCGCTTTCGGCAAGACGCTTTTTGCTTCTGGGATGACAGGAGTAAAGTATGGGCATATCGTATTTTTCCGCCAGCCTGTTTATAGCGGTAAACAGGCTTAAAAAGTTTGCTTCCGTATCCACATTTTCTTCTCTGTGGGCAGAAAGCAATATGTATTTCTTCCTTTCAAGCCCCAGCGTTTCCAAAATGTCGCTTTCCTCAATTTCCTTAAGGTTGGCACTAAGCACCTCCGCCATAGGGGAACCCGTAACAAATGTGCGCTCCATAGGCAGACCGCATTGATGCAGATAACGCCTTGCGTGCTCGGAGTAAGCCAGATTAACATCGGATATTATGTCAACTATCCTGCGATTTGTTTCCTCGGGCAAGCATTCGTCCTTGCAACGGTTGCCTGCTTCCATATGGAAGATTGGGATGTGAAGCCGCTTTGCGGATATAGCGGAAAGGCAGGAGTTAGTATCCCCAAGCACCAAAAGGGCATCGGGTTTGATATCACGCATCAGCTTATAAGAACAAGAAATAATGTTGCCTACCGTCTCACCAAGGTCGTTGCCCACCGCATCCATATAAACCTCGGGGTCGTCAAGCTTCAGATCCTTAAAAAATATACCGTTTAGGTTGTAGTCATAGTTTTGTCCCGTGTGGGCAAGTATGCAGTCAAAATACTTGCGGCATTTTGTTATTACTGCCGAAAGCCTTATAATCTCAGGTCTTGTGCCCACAATTATAAGCAGCTTCAGCTTGCCGTTATCTTTAAACTTTATATCTGTGTAATCGGTTTTAATACTCATTTTGCCTCCAACTTATACCGTTTCAAAAAACGTGTCGGGCTTACTGTGGTCAAACTGCTCGTTTGCCCACATAAGCGTTACAAGGTTCTCGGTATCGCTTAGGTTTATTATGTTGTGGGTGTAGCCCGGCAACATATGCACCGCCTCTATCTTCTCGCCGCTTACCTCAAAGTTAAGCACTTCGTTTGTGCCTATTTTCCTTTGCTGTATAAGCCCATGACCGGAAACCACAATAAAAAGCTCCCACTTGCTGTGGTGCCAATGCTGTCCTTTGGTAATGGCGGGCTTGGACACATTAACGGAAAACTGTCCGCATTTTGCAGTTTTCAAAAGCTCCGTAAAACTGCCCCTGTCATCACAGTTCATTTTTAAGGGAAAGCTCACCTTCTCCTTTGGCAGATAGGATAGATAGGTGGAGTACAGCTTCTTGGCAAAACTGCCTTCCTCTATCTCCGGCATAAGCAAAGATTGGGGCTGTGCCTTAAAGCTGTCCAAAAGGCGTACGATCTCCCCAAGGCTTACCCTGTGGCTTACAGCTGCGGAACAGTATCTGCCACCCTCACACAGCCTTGCCTCAACACCCTCAAATTCACAGCGGTGTTCTTCGCCTTTCAGGGCAAGCATCATTTCATCTATCAAATCGTCAATATACAAAAGCTCCAGCACTACGGACGGGTCATTAACAGTGATGGGCAAGTCGTTTGCGTAGTTGTTGCAAAAGGTAGCAACTGCGCTGTTGTAGTTGGGTCTGCACCACTTGCCGAAAAGGTTGGGAAAACGGTACACAAGTACTCTTGCGCCTGTTTCCGCACCGTAATCAAACACAAGCTCCTCGCCTGCCTTCTTGCTCCTGCCGTAGTCGCCGTCGTACCTGCCCACAAGACTTGCCTGTATGGATGATGACAAAACAACAGGGCAGGGGACGGTCTTGTTTTTAAGCTCCTCAAGCAGTCTTTCCGTAAAGTTGCGGTTGCCTTCCATAAACATAGAAGGATCCTTTGGACGGTTTACACCCGCAAAGTGAAAAACAAAGTCCGCCGCCGCACAAAAGTTTTTAAGGTCTGCCTCTGTGCAGTCTGTATCGTATTCAAATATCTCCTCAATATTAAGTTCCCCGCGGGTTTTGTCCTTGCCGTCTTTAACATTCTTCAACGCTGCCGCAAGGTTTTTGCCCACAAAGCCTTTAGCGCCTGTTATAAGTATTTTCATAGGCTTTTCAGCTCATCCTGTATGTATTTTAATTGTAAAAGCTTTTCCTTAACTGCTTCCACGTCAAGCAGTTCGGTGTTGCCGGAGTTAAACTCGGTCAGCGGATTGCGTGCCACGTCGCCGTCCTTAAAGAATTTATCGTAGTTAAGGTCACGCTTATCGCAGGGCACACGGTAAAAGTTGCCCATATCCTCAGCTCCGGCACATTCTTCGTTGGTAAGCAGAGTTTCATACATCTTTTCGCCGTGACGTATCCCTATAACCTTAATCTCCGCATCAGGCGCAAACAGCTCACATACCGCTTTTGCCAGCACTTCTATTGTGCAGGCAGGCGCCTTTTGCACAAGTATATCCCCGCTTCTGCCGTTGGTAAAGGCAAACAGCACCAGGTCCACCGCTTCTTCAAGTGACATAATAAAGCGTGTCATGGAAGGCTCGGTTACTGTAATGGGGTTGCCTGCCTTGATCTGCTCTATCCACAAAGGAATAACAGAGCCTCTGCTGCACATAACATTGCCGTAACGGGTACAGCAAATGGAGGTAACCTCGGGAGACACTGTACGGGATTTAGCAACCACAACCTTTTCCATCATCGCCTTTGAAGTACCCATGGCATTAACGGGGTAAGCCGCCTTGTCGGTGGACAGGCAAATAACCTTTTTGACACCTGCTTCAATAGCGGCGGTAAGCACGTTTTCCGTACCCAGCACGTTGGTCTTCACTGCTTCAAGAGGAAAAAACTCACAAGAAGGCACTTGCTTAAGCGCCGCTGCGTGGAAAACATAGTCCACACCGTGCATAGCGTTTTTAACCGATTGCAGATCCCTAACGTCGCCGATGTAAAACTTCAGCTTGCCCGACGCTTCGGGCTTTTTTGCCTGATATTCGTGACGCATATCGTCCTGCTTTTTTTCGTCTCTGGAGAAAATGCGTATCTCGCCTATATCCGTGTCAAGAAAACGGTTAAGAACCGCGCCCGCAAAAGAGCCTGTGCCGCCTGTTATAAGAAGGGTCTTACCGGAAAATGTAGAAACTGTATTGCTCATAATATAACACTCTTTTCGTAATTGGTTTTGCCAACATATCCTATATTATATCACACCGGTGTAGGCAAAGCAATAGCTTTGCACGTTAAATCCATATAAGTTTTGCAAAAGCGGCTAATTCTATTGACAAGTTCTTTTTGTAGTGCTAAAATTAAAGTGATATGTGTTGCGAACAAAAGGATTGCTATATATGGAAAAGAAAAAAGGAGTAAAAGCGGCAAATGACCTGATATATACCGTTTTAGCCACGGTAATTATGCAGGTGGTGTTGCAGCTTATAATATACCCCCTCACAACTCACTTTTGCGGCAAGGGCGTAACAGGTAACATACTGTATTTTATCGGCATTATCTACATAGTACCTCAGGCATTGGGCACCTCCTTGCACAATGTGCGCCTGATGATGCGCAAAGAGCAAGAAGTAACAAATTACGACTTTGCGCCGCATATAGCGGTTTTTGCCGCAGTTTCTGCCGTTGTTTGCGGTCTTATAGGGTTTGCGGATAATAAAGACCCTGTTTTTTCCATAGCCTATGCACTCTTTTCCGTGGTATACCTTTTGCGTATATATTCTGCGGTGGAATTTAGGCTTACCCTTAAGTTTAAAGGTTATTTTCTGTATTTTTGCGCCATATCCGCAGGCTATCTTATAGGCTTCGGTTTGTTTTTACTTACCGATATTTGGTTGTTTATTTTTGCGGTTGGTGAGGTATTGGCGGTTGCTTATATTTTCATTTACGGCAGACTTTTCAAAAATGACGGAAAAACCGGCAGTACCGGCAGAATAACAAAAACCGTAACAATGGTGTTGTTGTCCACCATCGTCAGGGACTGTGTCAACCAGTTTGACAGGGTAATAATAAAGCAAAGCATAAGCGAAGACGTGGTAACTCAGTATAACGCAGTTTCGCTAATATCAAAAACCATACAAATGCTTGTACAGCCCGTAAGTTCGTTGATTCTTACTTACCTGACGGTAAAGGATGCAAGCATCACAAGAAAACAACTGCTTAAGTTTACCTGTGTGGCATTAGGCTGCGGTGCAGTCTTTTACTGCGCAAGCATAGTCGGTACTCCTATTTTTGTAAGATTGTTTTATCCTTCGTTTTATAACGAGGTTATGCAGTATAACCTCATAGTAAATTTAGGGCTTATAGTGGGCTTCCTCTCTACAATGTTTATGTCTATTTTGCTCAGTCAGGGCAAAACCGCAATACAAATGACCATACAGTCCGTATGGGGTGCAGGTTACATAGTTGCGGCGTATTACTTTGTGGGTCAGTATCAAATATGGGGCTTGGCATACGTTACTTTGGTGGCAAATATGCTTAAGCTTGCAGCATCGGTTTCGTTTATATTTTATGATAAAAAAGTGAAAACACAGGGTGTAATAAATTAAAAGAAAGGGACGGTTGGTCTGCTGGTAGGACTTGCCGCGTGAATAGGAAAATGAGCGTAAACAGTATTTTTGATAACTTTTATATAGCTGTAATAAAACGTTATAGAATGTGGTGCACCAACAAAAGCTTTCGCCATTACAGCAAATTGCTTAAAATGCACGGCATTCCTCGCAAAAAGCTTACAAGTGAACAAAAGAAGCAGGTAGATGCAATTTGGAAGGGTGTTGGCAAGTATGACTACAAGACGCACCGCTTGGTTTATTCCGTTACCGGTAAGTTTGACCCTAAGGTAATGTCCGAAAAGCTCTTCCGTTCCAAAATAGAGATGGAGCTTAACGAGCAGACCTTTAAAAACGCTTGGTCTGATAAGTCTTATTTCAGCTGGTGGTTTGATAAGAGTTTATTCCCCGTAAATATAGTGGCAAATATTAACGGTACTTATTACAATAACGATTACGACGTTGTAACAGAAGATGAGGCTTTGCAGATAATATCCAAGCACGACAAAGCTATAATTAAGCCCTCCTTGGATACGGGCTTCGGCAAAGGCGTATCTTTGATAGAGGACTGTAAGTCTGCCGATGCGGTAAAGGGCATACTTGGCAAGTACGGCAAAAACTTTGTGGTGCAGGAAGTGCTTAAGCAGCATCCTATGCTTGCATCGTTTAACCCTTCCTCCGTTAACGTGGTTAGATTTATCAGTATGTTTATAGACGGTGAGGTTTATCCCGTTATGTGCGCTCTCAGATGCGGCGGCGAAGGTTCTATAAGCGATAACAATATAACCAAGGACGGTATGGGTATGTTTGTTATAGGTATAGACGAAAACGGCAACCTAAGGGATAGGGCATATCATTCCTGCGGCAAGTCTATTACTGTTTGCCCCAACGGTGAGGAGTTTGCAGGCAAGCCTTTCCCCAGCTACGACAAGATGGTTGCCACGGTAAAGGAGTGTCATAAAAAGCTTCCTTATTTCAGGTTTGTAGGTTGGGATTTCGCCATCGATTCGGAGGGCAACCCCAGAATTATGGAATACAACATAAAAGGCCCCGGCGTGCTTTATTATCAATATGTTAACGGTCCGTTGCTTGGCAAATATACGGATATGATAGTAGAGCGTTTTAAGAAAAAATAGTCGGGTGCGTGCTTAAAGCTAAAGCTTAACCACTAACGTCCTTGTTCAAAGTGCTTGTGCAAGGACGTTTTTGCTTTTTAATTGTTTTATTTTTACAATTTGCAGGGTTAAAATTTGTAAAAATTTATATATATATCAATTGACAATGCTTGACTTTTATGATAAAACTATATATGCGAGGATTTTTGGATTACTGCAGATGCGGTCTCCGCTTCTTTGCATTAACAAAGCAAAAATTAAAAAATATAAATTAAGAAAAGGGAAATGTATTATGAGCAAATTGGATCTCAGCAAGTACGGTATTACAGGAGTTAAAGAGGTTATCCATAACCCCTCCTACGAAGAATTGTTCGTAGCAGAAACCGACCCCTCTTTGGAAGGCTACGAAAAGGGTCAGCTTACAGAGCTTGGCGCTGTTAACGTTATGACAGGTATCTACACCGGTCGTTCCCCTAAAGATAAGTTTATCGTTATGGACGAAAACTCTAAGGACACCGTTTGGTGGACCTCTGATGAATTCAAGAACGACAACCACCCTTGCAGCGAAGAAAGCTGGAAGGTTCTTAAGGAACTTGCAGTTAAGCAGCTTTGCGATAAGAAGCTTTACGTTGTAGACGTATTCTGCGGCGCAAACGCAGACTCTCGCATGGCTATCCGCTTCATTATGGAAGTGGCTTGGCAGGCACATTTCGTTACCAATATGTTTATCACTCCTACCGCTGAAGAGCTTGAGAATTTTGAACCTGACTTTGTATGCTACAACGCATCCAAGGCAAAGGTAGA
This sequence comes from Oscillospiraceae bacterium, assembly GCA_015064945.1. Lineage (GTDB taxonomy): Bacteria > Bacillota > Clostridia > Oscillospirales > CAG-382 > SIG636. The sequence continues at coordinate 9,955 of SVRF01000039.1, forward strand.
AAACTATAAGGAACTCGGCCTTAACTCCGAAACCGCAGCAGTATTTAACATCACCTCTCGTGAACAGGTTATACTTAACACTTGGTACGGCGGCGAAATGAAGAAGGGTATGTTCTCTATGATGAACTACTACCTCCCCCTCAAGGGTATGGCTTCTATGCACTGCTCCGCTAACACCGATATGAACGGCGAAAACACCGCTCTCTTCTTCGGCCTTTCCGGCACCGGTAAGACCACCCTTTCCACCGATCCTAAGCGTCTCCTCATCGGTGACGACGAACACGGCTGGGACGACAAGGGCGTATTCAACTTTGAAGGCGGCTGCTACGCTAAGGTTATCAACCTTGATAAGGAATCTGAACCTGACATTTACAGAGCAATTAAGCGCAACGCTCTTCTCGAAAACGTTACTGTTGACGCTAACGGCGTTTGCGACTTTGCAGACGGCTCCGTAACCGAAAACACCCGCGTTTCTTACCCCATCGACCACATCGAAAAGATAGTTCGCCCCGTTTCTGCAGCTCCCGACGCAAAGAACGTTATCTTCCTTTCTGCAGACGCATTCGGCGTACTTCCTCCCGTTTCCGTACTTACCCCCGAACAGGCTAAGTACTACTTCCTCTCCGGCTTCACCTCCAAGCTCGCAGGTACCGAACGTGGCATTACCGAACCCACACCCACCTTCTCCGCTTGCTTCGGTCAGGCGTTCCTCGAACTCCACCCCACCAAGTACGCAGAAGAGCTTGTTAAGAAGATGGAAAAGAGCGGCGCTAAGGCATACCTCGTAAACACCGGTTGGAACGGCACCGGCAAGCGTATCTCCATTAAGGATACCCGCGGCATCATCGACGCTATCCTTGACGGCTCTATCCTCAAGGCAGACACCAAGACCATTCCTTATTTCAACCTTGCAGTTCCTACAGAGCTTCCCGGCGTTGACACAGGCATTCTCGATCCTCGTGACACTTATGCAAACGCAGAAGAATGGGAAACCAAGGCTAAGGACCTTGCAGGCAGATTTATAAAGAACTTTGTTAAGTATACCGGTAACGAAGCAGGTAAGGCACTTGTTGAAGCAGGCCCCAAGCTTTAATTGTTAGTTAACACATAAGTTTATAACAGAAGCCCCGCCAATATGGCGGGGCTTCAGACCGCTGACAAAGGCACAGACCACGAAAAAAGAAAAATATAATTACACATAAAGATGAAAATTCAGGGACGCATCCCTGAATTTTCTGCATTACATTGTATTTTTTCGTTCAAAACGAACCTCGGCTCACAGTACCTATGTACAGTTCTCGCCTCGGTTCGTCTTGTCTGCACTCTTTCTCAGCACTCTGCCAAGCTGATGACATGTTTGTCATCAGCTTGAAGCCCCGCCAATACGGCGGGGCTTTTTACGTCTACAAAATGCAGCACTTGTACCTTTAAAGCGCGTGTTCGCTATTATGTTAACGTCGTTTTGCACAAATTAACCGTGAGATTTCTATGTTTCGAGTGCCTGTTTTTATGCAATGCGGCAAAATTCATATATATATATATATATATACGTTGACAAAGCAAGCAAAGCTCGTTAAAATGAATATGTAAACATAATGTAATGTAAAATCATACAGGTCTTATGTTGCAGTTATAAGTATTAAGGAGGAAAAGCTATGAAAAAGTTATTTGCTTTATTAACGGTAGTTATACTTATTGTCTCGTCCGTATTGCCTGCCATGGCGGATAGTGTTCCGGCAGATGACGATACATCATGGGAAGATAAAATCGCCGATAAAGAAAATTGGGAGGCGATGAAGGCGGAAATACCCGATGGTACTACAACAGCCAACGTTTATTTCGTTACAAGAGCTGACCAAAGAGATGTAGCTGCGCTTAAGCATCAAAAAATGGCAGAACAGGGCTTTGTTTTTGATGAAGAGACCCAAAGCTTTACCTCCTCCTATTATGCAGCGATAGCTGAGGAGATGGGAGTGTCCGTGGAGGAACTGGATAAGGACTCCAACGATGTTAAGCAAAAAATGATAACATATTATAATCAAGAATATTCATACTTTATAGATGCGTTACAAGAGCTTAACACACAGATCATAGAGCAGTATCTGGCAGACTATCCCGAAATCAACAGCATTGGCAGAATCATAAATTACGACGATTTGCTTTGCGGATTGTTTATGGAGCTTAGTGTGGCTGATATAGAGGCATTGGCAAAGCTTGACTGTATTGATAACATCAGCATTGACTACGGTATGATTCCGAGTGATGACGAAAGCGTCGATGATACCGATGGCGAAGCGGGGGAACAGCTTAGCCTTGCAGGACGCAGTACTTCTTACAGTGGATACATTTATAACGACGATATATGGAAAACGGGGGTCAACAGTAAGGACGGCGCACGCACAGCACCCGTAATCCACAGATTTGACAGCAAGGCAGAGCTTGAAGCCTTTGTAGAAAAATATGAGCCTGACGACCGTGGATATGACGAGGTGCCTCCCGCAAGAGAAAAACTTGCGGAATACGATGATGCTTTCTTTGACAGATATGCATTGATATTGGTGCACTTTACCTCCAGCAGCAGCTGCCGCTGGCAGTTGGACGGTCTTACCTGGTATGAGGACAGCAAGACCCTGGATGTTTCCTACCGTGCTACCGAATATCCCTACGGGCAAAACGACGATGAGCAAGGCTGGTTTTTGACTGTGCCCGTGCTTAAAGCTAAGATAGCGGGATGCCTTGAATATACGGTTGATTTTTGGGAGAATAGATGGGACGGCGGAGCGATAGCGCCCGCAGAACCTGACGAGCCGCTTCCCCCCGAAGACTCCTCCGAGGATCCTTCAGAAGACCCTTCCTCCGAAGAGCCTTCCGAGGACATCACCACCGAAGAGCCCTCTGAGGACGTTACATCCGAGGACAGCTCCGATGCTGAAAGCTCTGCAGAAACGGTAACTGTTACTTACGGAGACGTAAACGGCGACGGCGATATTAACAGCCTTGATGCTGCACAGACCCTTAAGTACGATGCAAAGCTTATAACTCTTGAGGGCGATGCACTTGTCTGTGCCGACGTAAACGGCGACGGCACGGCAAACAGTCTTGACGCCGCACAGGTGCTTAAGTACGATGCAAAGCTTATAGACGGCTTCTTTACGGAAGCGGAATAGAACAAAGAAAAACGAATCACCCCAAGAAGTCGTCAGACTTCTTGGGGACCCCGATAACAAGCGGCAGGAAGATACAAAGCTTCCTGCCGCAATTTTTTGATAGAGCCATGCTATTTTTTTATTCTTATCTCCACATCGCCTGTATCGGTTTCAATCTCACATCTGTCGCCGCTTACGGATTCAGGCACGTCTATGTGGCCTGTGTCTGTTTTTACTAAGAAAATCTTATCGCTAAGCAGACTGCCTTCAACGTCTCCCGTATCTGTTTCCACAAATATTTCCTTAGCGTCAAAGCGGTCAAATTCGATATCACCTGTGTTTGTTTCCGCTTCAAGCTTGCCCTCTAAGATGCTGTTTTTCAACAATACATCCCCCGTATCGCTTTCAAGCTCTAAGCTTTTACCCAATACACCGTTCAAGGTAATATCGCCTGTGTTGGTTTCAATATAAATTTTACCTGCATCGGCGGTAAGCTTTATGTCGCCTGTATCGCTTTTCATAACAATGCTTTCGGATAAAGCGGCACAGCTTATATCGCCTGTATCACTTTCAAGCTTTGCCTTATCAAAGGCAAAGGCTTTAGGTGCGCTTATATCGCCTGTATCTGTAATTACGGTAAGGGAAGTATATTCAGCCTCGGGCAGATAAACGCTTATTTTTTCGCCTATGCTGAAAAAGCTTATCTTGTTGTACCATTTTGCTTTGCTTACTTCTATTCTAAGAGTTCCGTTTTCAACCCGCACCTTATGGGGTTCCGCTTCTTTTTCTTGGCAAACCACTTTGCATCTACCGTCTTTCGAGGGTAAAAGCTCCACATCGGCGGTGTTGGATTTAATGTAAACCTTATCAAAGTCCCCTTCGGGTGTGTAGGTATTGCTTGTGTATTTAACGGTGTTAAGCTTGGAAAAGTCATAATCCAAAGCCGCAAAAGCACCCACAAATAAAACAGTGCCTACTATAAAAAGAGAAACCGCAACAATAATCAGCCTTTTCATTATTTCAGCCTCCTTTTTGCAATCTTTTCTTTAACGGTAAGGGCACATTTCTTTGTCAGCAATACGGCATTTCGGCTTGCGTAATGAGAAAGCAAAAACAGCAGTATTGAAAGGCCGACGCATATCAAAGCGCCGCCAAGCATACACAGCCCTTCGGCAAAATTGCCGATGCAAGCAAATCTTATGCCGGATATGACTGCGCCTACAGCAGTTCCTGCCGCCGCAACTGCCGATGCCCACAAGGATATGATTATCGACCACGCCGCCGCATATAACGAAATTGCCACAGCAAAAGCCGCCAAAAGCAGGGACAACCAAACAGGGGCGCCGAGGACCAAAAGCACTATCTCCCAAGGAGCAAGCTTACGCTTCGTATACTCCGCTTTTTCGGTTGATTGTTCTGCGGGTGTGCGGTGTTCCTCAATTGTTTTCGTGTTTTCTTCATCGCCAACGGGTTCTTCCTTGGCTGCTTTGTACTCCGCAATAATTTGCGCCGCTATATCTTCGGGCATTCCTACCTCGGCTACCGCCTCTTCCTCGGTTAAGCCTTCCTCTATACGGTCGTCTATCATTTCACGGTAAAAATTTACCCTTTCCTCTGTTTCAAGAAAAGGCAGTCCCGTAAGCTTTTGGCAAAGTTTTTCAATAAATTCGCGCTTATCCATTTTGCGCCTCCTCCCTGTTTACAAAGCTGTATATTGCAATAATTTCCTCCCATTCTCGCTTAAACGCTTCAATGCGTTTAAGTCCTGTCTCGGTGATGTAGTAATATTTTCTAAGCCTGCCGCCGTGCTCTATGGTGCGAACAGAAAGCATTTCCGCCGCTTCAAGCCGCTTTAAAACTGTGTAAAGGGTAGACTCCGAAAGTTCTATATACGGCTTTAAATCCTTAATTATCTGATAACCGTAAGATGCTTCGCTTTTTATTGCGGCTAATACACATACGTCTAAAAGGCCGCGCTTCATTTGTATATCCATATGATACCTCTCTTTGCATAATACATCATAACACGAAGTATTATGTTTGTCAATAGAAAAGGCGTTACTTTTTTGTAACGCCTAAAAAATTATTCGGGTATAACCGCATCTCCGTTTGCTTGGATGTACACTCTGTAAATCGATAGGGGGGAGCCTACCGTGTTATCCCTGTCTATCTCGCCTTTGTAGTCAAGCCCTACGGTATGCCCCTTTTTTATTACGCCTTTATCTATATAACGGGATATGCGCAGGTCGTCTGTTGATACCTTGTAGCGCTTTCCGTTATCGGGGTCGTTATACAAAACCGTGTCATCGATGATGATGTATTCCTCGCCTATCTCAACCACCGTGCCGATAATGCTGTTCAAATAGGGCTCGTACTCTGCCTTTTTGCTGTTTTCCTTTGCGTATTTTATAATCCTTGCCGCCGCATCCTTGCCTATGTTGTAGGTGTAGCCATAGTCAAAGGCGTTGGTCCATAAATAGCCGTCTGCGGTTATATACAGCACTCTTTTGTAAACGCCGATGGCTTCACTGCTTACGGTAAAGCTTATATAGTCACCGTTTTCCAACAACAGATCGTCTTTAATAAGGTGGGCGTTGCCACACTCCGCTAAAAGCTGCCAAAGATATCCGTCGCCGTCAAGGGTAAAGTAGTCACTGTCAGGTCCGTCACCGTTTTCGGAAAAACGCTTCAGTTCTATCAGTTTATCAAGGGGCACTTCCTCAAAAAGCTCGCCTAAGGTTTTGGGCGGCGCATATTTGTCGTTTTTAAAAACATAGTAGCTGCCCTCAAGCTTCACCGCAATAAACTGATTTTTTGCTATACCTTTCATTAAAAAGACTTCTGCCTCGGCGGTATATTTCCTGTCATTAATTTCATCAAATCCCGCAATGACCTTAACGCCAAGGCTTTCACCCACCAAGTCCTTTGTTACCTCGCTTCCTCGGCTTAGGTATTTAACCCCGTCTATTTCCGTCTCCGTGTACTTTTCACACACGGTCAGGTCATCCCAGGGCCACAGAATTGTGGATGTTTCTATGCGTACAGCAAAGTTTTTGTAAAGCCCGTCCTCGGTCTTTGCCTTGTTTTTCATCAGCAGGGGAACGGTTATGCTCCCTGCAATCAAAATCAGGGCAAGACAAGCCGCAACAGCGCCCCCTTTGAGTATATGTCTGCTTTGTGTTTTCTTGTCTTTGCCAAGGGCTTCGGCAATAAGATCTTCGTCTATATGCTCCATTGCTTTTGCTATTTTCGGTATTTTCATATTTCAACACCCTCCTTAATCAAATAATCTTTAAGCTTGTTTCGGGTGCGAAGCAACATATTTTTAACCTTGCTTTCTGTAAATGAGTAACGCTTTGCAATGTCCTTTACAGACTCAAACAAGAAATAACGCCCTATAAAAACCTTGCGTGCGTCCGTTTTTTGCGTCCGTAAAAATGCGCTTATCAGCTTGCCTACGTCCTCGTCCTTTGCATTGGGAGCATATCGCTCGTCGGGCAAAAGCTCCTCAAACTCCGTCAAGGGCAGAACAGCGGAACGGCGCTTTTCACGCATTAAAAACTCCAGTCGTTTTAAGGATATATTTCTGGTGATTTTGCAAACAAAGGAGCCAAGGCTGTTTGGCCTTGTTGGCGGAATAGCGTTCCAAATTGCGGCGTAGCTGTCGTTAACGCACTCCTCGGCATCCTCTTTGTTATTAAGGATATTAAAGGCTATGCTGTGGCACAGCTTGCCGTATTTTGCTTCCGTTTCCGTTACGGCTTGCTCGTTCCTCTCAAAAAACAGTTCTATTATTCTCAGGTCCTCTATGTTGTCCACCCCCCTAAAAGCGCTTTCGTATATTAAGTACGTTTTTTTCTGCCTTGGTCTCAACTTTGTTGTGTTTTTTTGATTATATCATAAAAGCTTAAATTAACAAAGCCTTTTTTGCTTGTAACCGTTCACCCGTTAAAAAAGCGACGGAAGGATTGCAAAAAGCACTTGGGTTAGTTATAATGAAATAAAAGGATAAATTTTTCGTGTACAATAATGGACACAGGGAGGCTTAAATATGAACGACAGAGGATATATAATAGTTACCGATACCGTCCCTTCAGACGGTCTTAACCCCGTTTCCGACGGCATACAAAAAATAATAGATGAAAACCCTAACAGGACTGTGTTTTTCCCTGACGGGGTGTATCTGCTGGATAAGCCTATACTTACCCCCGCAGACCCCAAACGAAGCGTTTGCCTTGAGCTTTCGGGATATGCGGTGCTGAGGGCGGCAGACGGTTGGGCTCACGACGAGGCTATGGTGAGACTTGGTGCCGCTTATCCTGCAAACGACACCGTCACCGTTGGCAGTAACTACAGCTTTAAGGGCGGTGTTGTTGACGGCAACGGCGTAGCGGACGGAATATCCATAGACGGAGGCAGAGAAACGCTGGTGCAAAACGTTTCCATAAAGCATACCCGTGTGGGTCTGCGTATAAAATACGGCGCAAACTGCGGCTCTTCCGATGCGGATATTTTCGGCGTTAACATTATCGGCAACGGCAAGAAGGACTCGGTAGGCGTGATTTTGGAGGGCTACGACAACAGCCTTACGAATATGCGTATTGCCGATGTTTACACCGGTGTGTGGATGAAATCCGCCGGAAACGTTATGAAAAATCTGCACCCGCTTTTCACCGTTGACTATGAGGATTATGAAAAAAGCTGCGGTTTTAAGGATGAGGGCGGCAACAATTGGTACAATTTCTGCTACAGTGACCATTTCGGCACAGGCTTTTATTTTGCTGAGGGTAAGCAGAGCATTCTTGATGCCTGCTACGCCCTTTGGTATTGCGACAGGGGAGAGGTGCATACAGCCGTAAGGTCAGAGGGCAAGTTTGACTCGGTATTCAACAATTTTAAAATAGACTTTAAGTTCGATAAACCGCAAAACATAGTGCTTGCCTCCGGTAAAGAGGGAGGCACGGGTGTATTTGACCGATTGCTTTGCGATAGTGAGTACGCAAGCGACGATGCTTATAAAGCGTACGTTAAATAATTAGCTTTTTCTGTTATTCCTTTGACAAGGAGCTTGTTTTCTCTATGATGGTGTTGGCTTTGTTTGCCACGCAATCTCGCCGTTCACGATTGTGTACTCTACGGAAGAGGCAATTTCCAAGGGATTGCCCCTGTAAATGGCAATATCTGCATCTTTGCCTTCTTTTAAACTGCCCAGTCGGTGGTCTACGCGGCAAATTTTGGCGGCATCGATGGTTATGGCACGCAGTGCGCCCCATTCGCTCATACCTTCCTTTACAGCCAGTCCCGCACAAAGCGGTAGATATTGAATTCTTGATACAGGATGATCTGTGGTCAGCGCTACCAAAACTCCTGCCTTTTGCAATATCGCAGGAGTTTTAAAATCCAAAAGGCTTACTTCGTTTTTGCTGCGGGAAGCAAGAGAAGGCCCTACAATAGCAGGATATCCGCTTTCGGCTATCGCATCGGCAATCAGGTGACCTTCAGTACAATGATCCAGCGTAAGCTCCAAGCCGAATTCGTCGGCTATGCGAATGGCGGTAAAAATATCGTCAGCACGGTGCACATGCGCCTTTAACGGTATCTTTCCCTCGAACAGTTCTCGATAGCATTCCATAGCAAAAGTTTTTTGGCCTCCGTTCCCGTTACCGAAATATTGCTTGGCAAGGGTCAATTCTTCCCTTATCAACGATGCGATACCCATACGGGTAGAGGGAATGTTTCCATTGGTGCCGTAATTTGTCATAGGATTTTCTCCAAAGGCGACCTTAATTGCTGAAGGCGACATAACGATCATATCATCTACCCGCCTGCCGTGTGTTTTAATAAAAGCAAACTGCCCTCCTATAGGATTTGAACTGCCGGGGCCTGCCATCACACCCGTGATGCCGGCAGCCAACGCATTGTGAAAGGCGCTGTCCATTGGATTAATGGCGTCAATGGCACGAATACACGGAGTTATAGGGTTAGTTCCCTCGTTGCTTTCATCTCCTTGTACGGTTTTCTTTTCTTCCGATATCCCTATATGACTGTGGGCATCTATAAAGCCCGGATATACGCGCAGACCGGTGGCATCAATGATTTCCATACGCTCGGTAGGGGTTATATTTTCGGCGATAAGAGTAATTTTTCCCTTGTCTATCAGCAAATCGGCACGGAGCTCTTCAACCGACTCCATTGTAAAAACCGAACCGTTTTTTATTAAAAGCACGTCATAACCTCCGGGATGTATTTTTTCATGTATAGTTTTTTCTAAAATCACACAAACTATACCTGAAATCAAATTAAGGAGCTTTTTATGAACAACAACTATCAAAACAACCAGAACAAACAGAACAGTCAGAACAGTCAGAACAAGCAGAACAACCAGAACAACCAAAACAACAAGAACAACAAGAATAACCAGAACAATCAGAACAACCAAAACCGATAAAAAATATTCAGCGTTTTTAAAAGTATAAAAATCTTACTTTTCACGCGGCGTTTGGCTTTTTAAGAAAAACGAAGAAAAATCACCCCAATAAGTCTGACGACTTCTTGGGGACCTCGACAACGAAAGAGCTGACAGACTTACAAGCTGTCAGCTCTTCAGTTTTTTACGGAGAGAAAATGTTTTAGAAGAGAAATAAAACCTTCGTTACGAAAAATACGACCTAAATAGTTTTGCTTGTGGGATCTATTTAAAATTCTTGTCATCTACCTCGATATTCTGATTTTAACACCTCTGCCATTTCTTCGGGAGCTTCCTTACATCCGCTCGCAAGCCATAACTTAATAATGGCATTTAGCCCGTTTCTGAAAAATTCGATATGATACTTAATGTTTTGGTCAATGTGTTCTTTTGCTGCTCGTTTAGTATCATATATGGAGATTAAATGTTTATCATCATAACACAACTTAAAATAAGTCTTGTAAAAGATTTGGTTTTCTTTAATATGCTTGAACATCTTTAGCGCACCGGTACGTTCGTTAAAATAATCATAATCGGCAAACAGATTGCTAAAATCATTTTCTAGTTTTTCTCTTGTTTTATCGGCAAGGTCAAAGATATCAACGTAGTTTGCATAGAAGGTACTACGGTTCAATTCTGTCAATTTAATAAGCTCGGAAACGGTAATATCCTTAATTTCACGGGTTTGTAATAATTCTATAAACGCCTTTTCAATTTTTTCTTGTGACTCTCTGCGCCGCTTATTGTTTTTTACGTTCATAACATCCCCCTATTATTTCAACACTTGTCATTTAATTGTGGATTGTTTTGCTCTAACAAAACAATTATACTATAAATACAATAAAAACACAAGTGTTGGTTTAAAGAAAGGGGATTTTTAAATGAAAAAGAGTAGTTTTGTTGCACTGATATTAGGAACAGTAAGTGGCGTGCTTTTCGCGCTCGGTATGTGTATGGCACTGCTTCCTGAATGGGATGCCTTCACAGAAGGTGTCATTTTCGGTGCTGTTGGAATAGTGCTCGGTATTATCACGGCGCTTATTTGGTGCAAAATGGAAAATAAAAAACTACCCAAGATGAATGGGAAAAATGTATTCCGCATTATATACGCCACTGTTGCCGCATTGGTACTTGGCGTAGGTATGTGTATGTGCCTTGTGTGGGAGCAGATCATTTGGGGCACACTTGTCGGTTTGCTTGGTATTATTATGCTGATTGCGCTCATTCCGATGATTAAAGGCATAAAATGAAAGCATTAAATCTTATAAGAAATCCTTATACAAGTTTTGCGTTTAATGTTGTTTATGCACTGGGCAACAGTATCATAGGTTTTCTTAACCCTTCGTGGTGGTTCATTACGGTAGGTGCGTATTATACCGTGCTTGCAATTACAAGGTTTTCTGTGTTGCAGATCCAACGAAAAGCAAGCGGAGATTATGATACTGAGATTTTTGCACGGCGCACTACAGGAATTTTATTGGTTATACTTTCGTTCTGCATAGTGGGTGTAAACGTAATGTCTGCTGTTAAGGATAGAGGCACAGCCTTTCACAAAATTGTAATGATTACCATTGCAACATACACATTCACAAAAATAACCGTTGCAATTATCGGTATGGTAAAAGCAAAACATTCCGCTTCACCCTCATTAAAGACACTCCGTAATATATCGTTGGCAGATGCGTGTGTTTCCGTTTACACAATGCAAAAATCGATGCTCGTGTCTTTTCCGGGGATGGAAGCGGCAGAAATTTTATTGCTAAACATATTAACGGGAACAGCAGTGTGGATTGTTGTACTGCTTCTCGGACTCAATCTGATTGGAGGAAAATATACAGATATGGCTAAATCGAAAATTGTAAATGCAAATGAAAAAATAGTTAAAGCAGTAAGCGGCGGGTACAAGAAAATAGAAAAAGGCGTTGTAGCCGGATACAAAAAAATTGAGCAAGGTGTTGTAGGCGGTTACACTAAAATTGAAGATAAATTTGTAGATGCTTATCTCACCAAAGACGGCGAAACCGTGGAGGAAGCAAAGG
>SVRF01000040.1 GCA_015064945.1 Oscillospiraceae bacterium
AGGCAATGCGCCTTAAGGAAAAAACTATAACCTTTCTGCCCTCGTCCCCCGCCTCCTCCACTATCTCCTTAAGGCGCATTGCCTTAGAGGAGCTTGCAAGGTCGGGTACGTTCCAGGAAACACGGCGGATATCCGCATACTTCTTGGCAAGGACGGTCTCCTCGTAGATGCGCTCCTCCTCGGGATTAAGGATACACCACTCCTTGGTCTCTGTCTTTTCGGGCAATTCGGTAAGCACGTCCTCACGCCGCCTGCGGTAATAAACGGGTGCTATCTTCTCCCTGAACTCAGGTGCGGACGCCATAAAGGCTATGTTTTGTATCTCCGATGCTACCTTGGGCTGAAGGACGGTGATGAGAGATATCATCTCCTCAACCTTGTTCTCAAGAGCGGTGCCTGTCATAAACAAAAGCCGCTTGCTGTGAGCACACAGCGCCTTGGTGTTAACCGTCCTACGGGCAGAGGCGTTTTTGATATAGTGCGCCTCGTCCACCGTAAGCATGGCAAAACGATAAGCTTCGGGCAGGGAAAAGCTGCCTGTGGTCTCAAAGGTGGTGACGGCAACGCCGCCTTCCGCCTTCCACTGCTCTATGGCGGCGTTCTTGCTGTCGCCGTGTACTTTATGTACCGTTAAATCGCTGTGTTTGGTAATCTCCCTGCACCAATTGGAAAGGACACTGGCCGGGCAGACCACAACAAAATGACTTTCGCCGCTGTTACGCAGTGACACCATCGCCGCAATAGCCTGCATAGTTTTACCAAGGCCCATCTCGTCACCCAAAAGCACCCGCTCCTGGTGGAGTATGTACTTAACGCCCAGCTCCTGATAACGGCGCAGGGTAACGGCAAGCCCCGTAAGCAACAGCTCCTGCTCCATAATTGAACGGGCAAGCTCCTCGGGCAGACCGTAGACGGTCTCGTCCCCCAAAAATTGGGGCGTTACCCCCTCCAGCACCGCGTAAAAGCCTGCGGGGTCAGCACAGAAGGCGTCCCAAGCTGCGGCAGGCATTACAATTTTGCCACGGTCAACGGCAAGAGTATGCTCCTTGCAGATGTCCAAATAACCTGTACTTGCTATGTTTTCCAGTGCGAGATATGCCGACTCTGCCTTTTGCTTCTTTTCCTGTCCCGTAAACATCCACTTAAGGCCGCCTGTAAGAGGCTTTATCTCTTCAAGTGCCGCCTTTACCGTGGGCTGTGCCCCCTCCATCGCGCTCTGCAACGCCTGTATGTGGGGCAGACAGTTTTTATATGCGCAAACCGCGGTAACAAGCCTTGTTGACTGTGTATTTTTGTCATCGGCGCTTATTTTTATCTTAACCTGCTTTGCCGCAGAGCGCGCAAAATCAACGGCGTGGTTTTTGATGTCACGCGCCGCTTCACGGCTTATCCCCTTGATAAGCTCCAGCTGTACCGACGAAGCTTTATATACGTCCCAAAGGGTCTCTATTCCGTTGTCGCGCAGTGTCTTGGTCTTTATGCCCTGCTTATTACGGTTAAGCTCCTCTATGGGGATGGTTTTAAGCAGCCCCTCCGCCTGCACCGACGCAAGCTGGCTTACCGCTACCTCTATATCCTTTTTCTGTTGCTCTGCGACGGCGATAGCTCCCTTTGCCCTTACGGTTACGTCCACAAAGGCTTGGAAAAGCTTTTTAGCGTCGCTTGCGGAAACAGACCTTGCCATAAAAACACCCCTTTATCACTTGTATTTGGGCAAATAATCCCCGTGGGCTTCGATAAGCGCATCCACCATCGCCTTTATGCTGTCTATATCCAGCTCGGCGGCGGTGTGGGGATCAAGCATTGCCGCTTGATAGATATGCTCCTTTTTGCCTGTTACAGCCGCCTCGATGGTAAGAAGCTGCACGTTGATATTAGTCATATTCATAGCCGCACACTGGACGGGAAGCTTGCCCACAGCACAGGGGTGGATGCCGTAGCCGTTTACAAGACAGGGCACCTCAACACAGGCATCAGCGGGCAGGTTGGAGATAAGCCCCGTGTTAAGCACGTTGCCGCCTATTTGCATCGCCTTGCCCTCCACCATACTTTCCATTATGCGGGATGCGTACTCGTGGGAGCGTGTATGCTCCCTTACGCCTTTTTCCAATATATCGGCGTATTCCTTCTTCCAGCCTGCAATTTGGTTTACGCAACGGCGGGGGTATTCGTCCAATGGGATATTATATTTTTCTATAAGCTGAGGATACTTGGATTTTATATAAAAGGGGTTATATTCTGCGTTATGCTCGCTGGATTCGGTGCAGTAATAGCCGAAATGCTTGATGTATTCCATACGCACCTTATCCTTGGCGCCGGGGTCGGCAAGGTAGGCCTCTACCCTGCTTTTTATTTCGGGGTACAGGTCGTTGCCCTCTTTATCTTTAAGCTCCAAAAGCCACGCCATGTGGTTTATGCCTGCGATAAGCTCCCTTCTGCCCTCCAACTTGTCCTCCATACCAAGGGCGGTGAGCAACCCGCGGGAGCACACCTGCACGCTGTGACACAGACCCACGGTTTTGATGGGTGTGTAGCGCTGCATATAACCGCTGAGGATCGCCATAGGATTGGTGTAGTTAAGAAGCCAAGCGTCCGGACAGACCTCCGCCATATCACGGGCAAAGTCCGCCATTACGGGGATAGTACGAAGGCCGCGCATAATGCCGCCTATGCCAAGAGTGTCGCCGATGGTTTGGCGCAGGCCGAATTTTTTGGGCACTTCAAAATCTATAATAGTACAGGGGTCATAAAGCCCTACCTGGATGGCATTGATAACAAAGCTTGCGCCTCTAAGGGCGTCTTTCCGTTGTTCTACGCCCACGTAGCATTCTATTTTTCCGTAGCCGCCTTTTTCCTTACGCATCGCCTCTAAAATTGTTCGGCTTTCCTCAAGGCGTTCTGCATCTATATCATAAAGGGCAAAGACGCTGTCACGCAGGGACTCTACACACATACAGTCGCCGATAACGTTGCGGGCAAAAACCGTACTGCCCGCCCCCATAAAGCATATTTTCATAAGGCACACCTCCATACAAGGTTATTATGACATAAAAGCGACGATTAAAGCAAGGGGATTTTGCACAAATGGACGTGCGACTTTTAGTGCAAGATGTATGTGTGCACCGTCAATATAACAAAAAATATCCAAGCGCACTTGTGCAACTTGGATATTATAAATTTTAATGTTGTAAAAAAGGGGCTGGCTTAAAGCAGTGGTTTTTAGGGGATAGGAAAAAATGGTCCGAATGGACGAACTGAAGTGAAGCTGTACAAAGGTACTGCGAACTGAAGTTCGTTCATAGCAAGAAAAATACAATACAAAATGTAAAGCGTGGCAAAATGCCACGCTTTACTACAATAAAATTATTGTTAAATTTTCTTGCGTTCGGGACTGTTTTTCCAGACCCTAATTATTCGTCGATTTCGATAACAACGCCGGAACCAACGGTTCTGCCGCCTTCACGGATAGCGAAACGAAGACCCTTTTCGATAGCGATGGGGGTGATAAGTTCAACCTTCATATCTACGTTGTCGCCGGGGAGGCACATTTCCTTTTCAGCAGGAAGGGTGATAACGCCGGTAACGTCGGTAGTTCTGAAGTAGAACTGAGGACGGTAGTTGGAGAAGAAGGGCTTATGACGGCCGCCTTCTTTTTCGGTAAGAACGTAAACCTGACCTACAAACTTGGTGAAGGGCTTGATAGAGCCGGGCTTAGCAAGAACCTGACCACGTTCGATTTCGGTCTTCTGAACGCCACGGAGCAAACAACCGATGTTGTCGCCTGCTTCTGCGGAGTCGAGGAGCTTACGGAACATTTCTATACCGGTAACAACGGTGGAACGAGCTTCGTCCTGGAGACCAACGATTTCTACTACGTCGTTGAGCTTAACGGTACCACGTTCAACTCTACCGGTGGAAACTGTACCACGACCTGTGATGGAGAATACGTCTTCTACAGGCATAAGGAAGGGCATGTCAGCCTTTCTGTCGGGAGTAGGAATGTAGCTGTCAACAGCGTCCATAAGTTCGAGAATGGAAGCGTAAACGGGATCGGAAGGATCCTTGCTGTCGGAGAGGAGAGCTTCTCTTGCGGAACCCTTGATGATGGGAATGTCATCACCGGGGAAGTCGTATTCGGAAAGAAGGTCTCTGATTTCCATTTCAACGATCTCGAGGAGTTCTTCGTCGTCAACGAGGTCGGTCTTGTTCATATAAACGCACATTGCGGGAACGCCAACCTGACGAGCAAGAAGGATGTGTTCACGAGTCTGCTGCATGGGGCCGTCAGTAGAAGCAACAACGAGGATAGCGCCGTCCATCTGAGCAGCACCGGTGATCATGTTCTTAACGTAGTCGGCGTGGCCGGGGCAGTCAACGTGAGCATAGTGTCTGGTAGCTGTTTCATATTCAACGTGTCTGGTGTTGATCGTAATACCTCTTGCCTTTTCTTCGGGAGCGTTGTCGATCTGGTCGTATGCCAAGAATTCGATAGCTTCGTTACCGAGAGAAAGGGTCTTGGTGATAGCTGCGGTAAGGGTGGTCTTGCCGTGGTCAACGTGGCCGATGGTGCCTATATTGACATGGGGCTTAGTTCTTTCAAATTTTGCCTTTGCCATTAAAAATTTCCTCCTGAATTTACAATTTTTCTTATTTTAATAATAAACAATTTTTCCCTTTATGTCAAGGGCTTTTTATAAATACTTGATAATTTGGGCAAAAAGACTATACGTTTTTACCCTGAATGATGGCTTCCATAACAGACTTGGGCACTTCTGCATAGTGGCTGGGCTCCATAGAATAGTTGCCTCTGCCCTGTGTCATAGAGCGCATATCCGTTGCGTAACCGAACATTTCGGAAAGGGGCACGTGAGCAGTGATCTGCTGTGCGCCTGTAAGCGCCGTCATCTCCTGAATTGCGCCGCGACGGGTGGTAATATCACCGATAACGGAGCCGAGGTATTCCTCGGGAGTGATAACAACAACCTTCATAATAGGTTCGGTCAAAGTGGGGTCAGCCTTCTTCATAGCTGCCTTGAACGCCATAGAGCCTGCAATCTTGAACGCCATTTCAGAGGAGTCTACCTCGTGATAGGAACCGTCGGTAACGGTTGCCTTAACGTCCACAACATTGTAGCCTGCAAGAACGCCGTTTTGCATTGCGCTTTCGATACCGCTTTTAACTGCGCCCATATATTCCTTGGGGATAGCGCCGCCAACGGTCTTATCCACAAACTCAAAGCCGCTGCCGGGTTCACCGGGTTCGAGGGTGAGCTTAACGTGACCGTACTGACCCTTACCGCCGCTTTGACGAACAAACTTTTCGTCAGCGTCGGCAGCCTTGCGGATAGCTTCACGGTAGGAAACCTGAGGCTTACCTACGTTAGCTTCCACACGGAACTCACGCATAAGTCTGTCAACGATAATTTCGAGGTGCAGCTCGCCCATACCTGCTATGATGGTCTGACCGGTTTCCGCATCGGTATAGGTGCGGAAGGTGGGGTCTTCCTCTGCAAGTCTGGAAAGGGCGATGCCCATCTTTTCCTGACCTGCCTTGGTCTTGGGCTCGATAGCTACACGGATAACAGGTTCGGGGAACACCATAGATTCAAGGATAACGGGATGCTTTTCATCACAAAGCGTGTCACCTGTGGTGGTGTTCTTAAAGCCAACAACTGCGGCTATTTCACCTGCGCCGATTTCGTCAACGTCCTCTCTGTGGTTAGCGTGCATCATAAGGATACGGCCCATACGCTCTCTTACGCCCTTAACTGCGTTGTAAACAACGGAGCCGGACTTTATAGAGCCGGAGTATACTCTTACAAAGCAGATCTTACCAACAAAGGGGTCTGCCATAATTTTGAAAGCCAAAGCGGAAAAAGGCTGATCTTCACCGGTTATACGTTCTTCCTCTTCTTCGGTATCAGGGTTTACACCCTTGATATTTTCGATGTCGAGAGGAGAAGGCATATAATCGATAACTGCGTCAAGCAGTTTCTGAACGCCTCTGTTCCTGTAAGAGGTACCGCAGAAAACGGGAACCATCTTATTTTCAATAGTAGCTTTACGGATAGCTACCTTCAGCTCGTCAACGGTGATTTCCTCTTCTTCCAGATACTTGTCCATCAAAGCTTCATCAAGCTCGCAAACGTTCTCAACAAGCTTTGCGCGGTATTCTTCCGCCTTGTCCTTCATGTCTGCGGGAACTTCTGTTTCGAGTACGTCTGTACCGTCTTCGTTCTGATATATATATGCGGTCATTGTAAGCAAGTCGATAAGACCTTTAAAATCGCTTTCCGCACCGATGGGCAGCTGCATGGGGATTGCGTTTGCACGCAGTCTTTCGTGCATCATATCCACAACACGGTAGAAGTTAGCGCCGGTAATATCCATCTTGTTTACGTAGGCCATACGGGGAACCTTGTACTTGTCAGCCTGATGCCAGACTGTCTCCGACTGAGGTTCAACGCCGCCCTTGGCACAGAACACTGTAACGGAACCGTCAAGCACTCTGAGAGAGCGCTCAACCTCTGCAGTAAAGTCCACGTGACCGGGGGTATCGATTATATTAATGCGGTAACCCTTCCAATAGCAGGTGGTAGCAGCGGAAGTGATGGTTATACCACGTTCCTGCTCCTGTTCCATCCAGTCCATGGTAGCGGCACCCTCGTGGGTTTCGCCAAGCTTGTGGGTCTTACCTGTATAGTAAAGTATACGTTCCGTCGTCGTTGTTTTGCCTGCGTCGATATGCGCCATAATACCTATGTTACGCATATTCTCAAGCTGATATTTCGCCATAAAATTCTCCTGTATTTTCTAAACCACTGTAATAGTTTACCACTTATAGTGAGCAAACGCCTTGTTAGCTTCTGCCATTCTATGGGTATCGTCCTTCTTCTTAACCGCACCGCCAAGGTTGTTGGTAGCGTCGATTATTTCGTTAGCGAGACGTTCATACATCTTTCTGTCGCTTCTGGTTCTTGCATAGTTAACAAGCCAACGAAGACCGAGAGTAAGACGTCTTTCTGCTCTTACTTCCATAGGAACCTGGTAGTTAGAGCCGCCTCTACGAACAGATTTAACCTCAAGGTTAGGCATAATGTTGTCAAGGGCCTTCTGGAACTGCTCAAGAGCATTGCCGCCGGTCTTCTGTTCAACCATTGCAAATGCATCATATACTATTCTCTGAGCAACACCCTTTTTACCGTCATACATAATCTGATTGGTAAGCTTAGTTACCAAAGTGGAATTGTACATAGGGTCGGGTAAAACGTCCCTTTTAAAACCATGCACTCTTCTGGGCACTGTACTTCCCTCCTTCATAAATTTTAAAAAATGAGATCTTAGGTACTCGGAATAAAATCCGTAAGGCTTCCCTTAAGGCAAAATCATTATATATATATGATATTGCGCTTAAACAAAAAGCACAAACTTTTAGTTTTCCGATTTTTAAAAAACGCCTGTCAATTACTTCTTCTTAGGTCTCTTTGCACCGTACTTGGAGCGAGCCTGGTTTCTGTTAGCAACGCCCTGGGTGTCCAGCTTACCGCGGATGATGTGGTAACGTACACCGGGGAGGTCCTTAACTCTGCCGCCTCTGATAAGAACAACGGAGTGTTCCTGGAGGTTGTGGCCGATACCGGGAATGTAAGAAGTAACTTCCATACCGTTGGTAAGTCTAACTCTTGCGATCTTACGCTGTGCGGAGTTAGGCTTCTTAGGGGTTTTGATTGCAACCTTAGTGCAAACGCCTCTCTTTTGAGGGGAGGGTTGATCGGTAGCCTTTTTCTTCAAAAGGTTAACGCCCTTCTGCAAAGCGGGAGACTTGGACTTATAGGTATTCATCTGTCTGCCATGTCTTACAAGCTGATTAAATGTAGGCACGTGTAATTTCTCCTTTCTTTAGATTTTTTATGCTAAAGCCCCACAAAGGGGGGGCATAAAGCCTTGTTACGTGGTCCCCGAGAAGCGGTCAGTCTTCTCGGAACGATTTACGCCAGTTCTTCGGTTACGTCACCTTCGAACATTTCGTTATAGCTTTCGGTCTCGCCAACGTTGATGTCCAAATCTCTGTAGCGCTTCATACCTGTACCTGCAGGGATGAGCTTACCGATAAGAACGTTCTCCTTAAGACCGATAAGCGGGTCAACCTTACCCTTAATAGCCGCTTCCGTAAGAACCTTGGTGGTTTCCTGGAAGGATGCGGCGGACAAGAAGGACTCGGTAGACAAGGAAGCCTTGGTAATACCGAGAAGCATAGGACTGCCCACAGCCTCCATAAGAGGAACGGGGGTATCGCCTGCTTCGTTACGGGCACGGATAGCTTCGTTTGCCGCATTAAACTCGTTAATATCAACAGCGCTGCCAACCAGCATATCGGTGTCGCCTGCCTGCTCGATCCTTATCTTGCGGGTCATCTGACGGGCGATGATTTCTATATGCTTGTCGTTAATTTCAACCGCCTGCAAGCGGTAAACGCGCTGGATTTCCTTAATAATATACTCATAAACAGCATCAAGACCGCTGATGCGGAGGATATCTGCAGGTGTTTCCGTACCGTCGGTAAGCTTCTGGCACTTCTTAACGGTTGCGCCTTCCTCAACAATAAGCTTTGTCTTAAGGGAGATGGGAGCAACACGCTCTTCACCTGTTTCGCTGTCTATCATGTGTACCTGACGACCCTTCTTGGTGTCCTCACTGGTAACGATACCGTCGAACTCTGCAAGAAGAGCGGCAACCTTAGGCTTGCGTGCTTCGAAGATCTCTTCTACTCTGGGAAGACCCTGTGTAATATCGCTGCCTGCAACACCACCGCTGTGGAAGGTACGCATGGTAAGCTGAGTACCGGGCTCGCCTATGGACTGAGCAGCGATAATACCAACTGCTTCGCCGATGCTTACGGGCTTGCCGCTTGCAAGGTCTGCGCCGTAGCAGTGTACGCAAACACCGTGTTTTGCACGGCAGTTGATTGCGCTGCGTACGGTAACTTCTTCTATGCCTGCTTCTATTATAGCCTTAACCTGTGCTTCGCTTATCATAGTGTCGTGTTCTACGATAACCTCGCCGGTTGTGGGGTTAACCACGTTGCCAATGGTAAATCTGCCAAGGAGACGGTCTGCAAAGGGTTCGATAACCTCTTCCTTGCCGCCGCTCATATAGTCCACGATCTTGCGAACCTTCATGCCGCGGTCATCGCCGCAGTTTTCTTCACGAACGATAACGTCCTGAGCAACGTCAACAAGACGTCTGGTAAGGTAACCGGAGTCTGCGGTACGAAGTGCGGTATCTGCAAGACCCTTTCTTGCACCACGGGCAGCGGTAAAGTATTCCAGTATGGTCATGCCTTCACGGAAGTTAGACTTAATAGGCATTTCTATCGTCTTACCGGTGGCGGCAAACATCAGACCACGCATACCTGCCAGCTGTCTTATCTGCTTTATAGAACCTCTCGCACCGGATACAGCCATCATGTTAAGAGGATTGTAGCGGTCAAGGTTCTTCTGCAGCTCGGTAGCAACCTTCTTAGTGCAGTCTTCCCAAACGGAAACAACTCTGCGGCTTCTTTCGTCGTCGGAAAGCATACCTTGACGGAAATACTCGGTAATAACGTCAACCTGCTTTTCGGCTTCTGCCAAGAGGTCCTTCTTCTGGGGAGGAATGGTCATATCGTAAACGGAGATAGTAATTGCACCGCGGGTGGAATACTTAAATCCGTTTGCCTTCATCTTATCAAGCATTTCGCAGGTAATAACGTTGCCGTGTACTCTTATACAGCGGTCGATGATCTGCGCCAGCTCGTTATTGGTACAAACAAAATCAATTTCGGGCACAAGGCGGTTTTCCGGCTTGCTTCTGTCAACAAAGCCAAGGTCCTGAGGGATGTAGCTGTTGAAGATAAATCTACCCAAAGTAGAGCAAACGATGCCTTCTTCTACTTTGCCGTCTATTTCCTTGCTTATGCCGACCTTGATCTTGGCGTGCAAGCCGAGAAGGCCGTTTTCGTAAGCCATAACAGCCTCGTCCAGGTTGCGGTAGCAGCCCTTGGAGGGGTCGTTTTCGTCAAGGGCGCCGGGCTCGCCCTCCTTATCCATAGTGAGGTAGAAGGAGCCCAGTACCATATCCTGAGAAGGAACGGTAACAGCACGGCCGTTAACGGGCTTAAGCAGGTTGTTAGCGGAAAGCATAAGGAACCTTGCCTCTGCCTGTGCCTCTGCGGAAAGGGGAACGTGTACAGGCATCTGGTCGCCGTCGAAGTCGGCGTTGAACGCGGTACATACGAGGGGATGGAGCTTAATAGCTCTGCCCTCTACAAGTACGGGCTCGAATGCCTGAATGGACAGTCTGTGGAGGGTAGGTGCACGGTTGAGGAGAACGGGATGTTCCTTAATTACAACATCGATAGCGTCCCAAACCTCGGGGGTAGCACGCTCTACCTTCTTCTTAGCGTCCTTTATATTGGTTGCCTTACCTGCGGCAACAAGGTTTTTCATAACGAAGGGCTTAAAGAGCTCCAGCGCCATTTCCTTAGGAAGACCGCACTGATAAATCTTAAGCTCGGGCCCTACAACGATAACGGAACGACCGGAGTAGTCAACACGCTTACCAAGCAGGTTCTGTCTGAATCGGCCCTGCTTACCTCTGAGCATCTCGGAGAGAGACTTGAGAGGACGGTTGTTGGGGCCTGTTACGGGACGGCCTCTTCTGCCGTTATCTATAAGTGCGTCAACCGCTTCCTGAAGCATACGCTTTTCGTTGCGGATGATTATGTCGGGTGCTTCAAGCTCGATAAGCTTCTTAAGACGGTTGTTACGGTTAATAACACGTCTGTAAAGGTCGTTAAGGTCGCTGGTAGCAAATCTGCCGCCGTCCAGCTGAACCATAGGACGTATTTCGGGAGGGATAACGGGAAGCGCCTCAAGCACCATCCATTCGGGACGGTTACCGGAGATACGGAAAGCTTCCACAACCTCCAAGCGCTTGATAAGTCGAAGCTTACGCTGACCCTGTGCGTCCTTAAGCTCTTCCTTAAGCTGTTCGGAAAGCTCCTCTGCGTTGATTTCCGCAAGCAGCTCCTTAATAGCCTCTGCGCCCATACCTACACGGAAGTCGTTTTCGTACTTCTCGTAGTAGTCTCTGTACTGCTGTTCGGTAAGCATCTGCTTTTTAACAAGCGGAGTGTCACCGGGATCAAGTACTATATACTGAGCAAAATATAAAACTTTTTCCAAAAGCTTGGGGGACAGATCCAAAAGCAAGCCCATACGGGAGGGGATTGCACGGAAATACCAGATATGGGATACGGGGGCTGCCAGCTCTACGTGGCCCATACGTTCACGGCGTACCTTGTTGGTGGTTATTTCAACGCCGCACTTTTCGCAGACCTTACCCTTATAGCGAACTCTCTTATACTTACCGCAGTGACATTCCCAATCCTTGGTAGGCCCGAATATCTTTTCGCAGAAAAGACCGTCACGTTCGGGCTTTAAGGTGCGGTAGTTGATGGTTTCGGGCTTCTTAACTTCGCCGTAAGACCAAGAACGTATCATCTCGGGTGATGCAAGACCGATTTTTATGCTATCAAATTCTACTCTTTCCACTGTTTGCTCCCCCTTTCTTATTCATTATCAAAGTCGTCGCCGTAAACGTACTCTTCCTCGATGGAACCATCGTCGTCATCGTCGCTTGCAACTACGCCTTCTTCGTCATCATACATAACATCGTCGGGGTTTTCAAGAACACTGCTGCCGAGCTCTGTTTCAGAGAACTTTCTTTCGTCCTCGCCCTCGTCATCGCTGTAGTCCTTAAGTGTAATTTCGTTGTTGTCCTTGTCCATAACTCTAACGTCAAGACCAAGGGACTGAAGTTCCTTAACCAAAACCTTGAAGGATGCGGGAACGCTGGGGGTAGGAATGTTCTGACCCTTAACAATTGCCTCGTAGGTCTTTACACGGCCCTTGATATCGTCGGACTTAACGGTAAGGATTTCCTGCAAGGTGTAAGCGGCACCGTATGCTTCAAGCGCCCAAACTTCCATTTCGCCGAAACGCTGGCCGCCGAACTGAGCTTTACCGCCCAAGGGCTGCTGTGTAACGAGGGAGTAAGGACCGGTGGAACGTGCGTGGATCTTATCGTCAACCAAGTGGTGCAGCTTAAGGAAGTACATATAACCAACGGTAACGGGGTTATCGAAGGGTACGCCCGTTCTGCCATCGTAAAGGATGGTCTTGCCGTTAACAACCTGCTTTTCTTCGCCTGTTGCAGGGTCCTTAACGGTTACCGTACCGTAGCCTGCCTCCATAAGGCACTGCTGAATGTCACGCTCGTTTGCGCCGTCGAATACAGGAGTCATAACCTTAAAGCCCAGCTTCTTGGCGGCGATACCGAGGTGAACCTCAAGCACCTGACCGATGTTCATACGGGAAGGAACGCCCAGAGGGTTAAGAACGATATCCAAAGGAGTACCGTCGGGCAGGAAGGGCATATCCTCAGAGGGCAATATGCGGGAAACAACGCCCTTGTTACCGTGGCGGCCTGCCATCTTATCGCCTACGGAGATCTTACGCTTCTGCGCTATATAAACTCTTACAACCTTGATAACGCCGGGCTGAAGCACGTCGCAGTCATCGCGGGAGAAGGTCTTAACGTCAACAACTATACCGCTTTCGCCATGGGGCAGACGGAGGGAGGTATCTCTAACCTCTCTTGCCTTCTCGCCGAAAATGGCACGAAGCAAGCGTTCTTCTGCGGTAAGCTCGGTTTCGCCCTTGGGGGTAACCTTACCGACAAGGATGTCGCCTGCACGTACCTCCGCACCTACGCGGATAATACCTTCGTCGTCCAGCTCTCTAAGCACGTCTTCGCCAAGGTTGGGGATGTCCCTTGTAATTTCTTCGGGCCCAAGCTTGGTATCTCTGGACTCACAATAATACTCCTCTATATGTATAGAGGTATAAACGTCGTCTCTTACAAGTCTTTCGTTAATAAGAACAGCGTCCTCGTAGTTATAACCTTCCCAGGTCATAAAGCCGATAAGCACGTTCTTACCAAGGGAGATCTCACCGTTGGAGGTAGCCATACCGTCGGCAATAACCTGACCTGCTTCTATGCGGTCGCCCTTGGAAATGATGGGGCGCTGGTTAACACAGGTGCCCTGGTTGGAGCGCTTAAACTTAGTAAGTCTGAATGCTCTTGCCGCACCGTCGTCACCGCGGATAACTATCTCGTCTGCAGAAACCTTTTCGGCATAGCCGCTTCTGTCGGAAATAACGGTAACACAGCTGTCGTAGGCTGCCTTATATTCCATACCGGTACCAACGATGGGGGACTCGGTAATCATAAGGGGAACTGCCTGCTTCTGCATGTTAGAGCCCATCAGCGCTCTGGAGTTGTCGTCGTTTTCAAGGAAGGGTATCATTGCGGTAGCAACGGAAACCAGCATCTTGGGCGATACATCCATCATATCAACGCGTTCGGGCTCAACCTCAACGATCTCTTCTCTGTGGCGGGCAACAACCTTTGCCTTTGCAAAGCTGCCGTCCTCGTTCAACGCCTCGTTTGCGTTAGCAACAATATAATCGTCTTCTACATCAGCGGTGATGTATCTTACTTCTTTGGTAACCTTACCGTCCTTAACAACACGGTAAGGCGCTTCTATAAAGCCGAACTTATTAACTCTTGCATAGGTAGCAAGGTAGGAAATAAGACCGATGTTAGGACCTTCGGGGGTCTCGATGGGGCACATTCTGCCGTAGTGGGTGTAGTGAACGTCTCTTGCTTCGAAGGACGCCCTGTCTCTGGAGAGACCGCCGGGACCCAATGCGGAAAGACGGCGCTTGTGAGTAAGCTCTGCCAAGGGGTTGGTCTGGTCCATAAACTGGGAAAGAGGAGAAGAACCGAAGAAGTCCCTGATAGCAGAAACTATAGGACGGATGTTAACAAGAGATTGAGGCGTTACGCTGTCAATATCCTGTGTGGTCATCTTTTCCTTAACTATTTTATCCATACGGGCAAAGCCTATACGAAGCTGGTTGATAAGAAGCTCGCCAACGCTTCTGAGGCGGCGGTTGCCAAGATGGTCTATATCGTCCTTGGTGCCCACACCGTGGGAGAGCGCCAAGAGGTAGTTAACGGAAGAATAAATATCGTCAACGGTGATGTGACGGGGGATAAGCTCGTCCATACGGGCTGCCATAGCTCTCTTAAGAGCCTTAAGGTCGGAAACGCCTGCTTCTGCAAGAACTTCCATAAAGGTTTCAAGGTTAACCTTTTCGTCAAGGCCCAGCTCTTCATTACTGAAGGGGCAAACCTTGGATGCGTCCACCATACGGTTGGAGAACACGCAAACCTCTTCGCCGTGCTCGTTGTGCACGTAAACACGCCAAGCGCCGCTGTTTTCAACAGCCTCTGCGGCTTCACGGTTCAGCTTTTCACCTGCGTCAAACACAAGCTCACCGGTAACGGGAGAGATAACGGGACGTGCAAGGGTGGTACCCATTATACGCTTACCGAGAGCAAGCTTTTTATTGAATTTATATCTGCCCACGGGGGAGATATCGTATCTCTTGGGATCAAAGAACAGGTTGTTAAGAAGCACCTGTGCGCTTTCCACGATGGGCGGGTCGCCGGGACGAAGCTTCTTATATATTTCCTTAAGTGCTTCTTCCACGGGGGTAGTGCCGTTCTTAAGAGCCTCCGCCACCATAGAGTCCTTCTCAAGAGTAGCTTTGATCTTAACGTCGTCACCGAACAGCTCTTCTATCTGTTCGTTGCTGCCGAGGCCAAAAGCACGGAGAAGCACGGTGATGGGAATTTTCCTATTCTTATCTATACGTACATAAAATACATCGGAAGAGTCGGTTTCATACTCCAGCCAAGCACCTCTGTAAGGGATAACGGTGCTGGAATAAAGCTTTTTGCCGTTTTTATCATCGGTAACGTCAAAATAAACACCGGGGGAACGAACTATCTGACTGACAATAACACGCTCTGCACCGTTGATGATAAAGGTGCCGCTTTCGGTCATATAGGGGAATTCACCCATAAAGATTTCCTGTTCCTTAACCTCGCCGGTTACCTTATTGGTAAGCCTTACGAGAACCTTAAAGGGAACAGCATAGTTAACGTCTCTTTCCTTACATTCCTCAACGGTGTACTTGGGTGCATCGTTAAGAGAATAATCCACAAATTCGATAATAAGGTTGCCGGAATAGTCGGTCATGGGGGAAACGTCCCTCAAAACCTCACGCACGCCCTTATCCACGAAATCACGAAAAGACTTTTTCTGTACCTCAATAAGGTTGGGCATCTCCAATACTTCTTCGGTTTTGGAGAAGTTCATCCTAACGTTGGGGCCAAGGGTTTTAGGTGTCATCATTTTTAACCACTCTCTCCGTTTTAATCATTTTTTGCTACCTGTAAAAGATAGCCAAAAGCCTTAAAAAACAAGGGGTTTTGCCCTGTTTTTTGCCTAAATTTTACGGCTTTTTCCGCAAAACTGCGCTTGTAGTGCAGTTTATTATTATATCTGAAAAGTCAATAGATGTCAAGAGTTTTTCGCAAAAAACTTTCATAAAGTTTACAAATTTTACGGTATTATTTAATTTTTTCTTTTTCCTACAAATAGTGTTTCCACATTATGGAAACCACTATAAATGGGCTTTTTGGGCATTATTTACGCTAAACCATCTTTTCTGTTAACAAAATATTTACAATTTTCGCTTTAAAAAATCGGAAAATGTTAAAAAACAAAGCGGCGGTGACGAACACCGCCGCAAATCTGCCGCAAACTTGCACAAAACCGTGCATAAATATTTATATATTATGTATAATTATTACTTGATATTTTTAAGCTTGTCGGTCTCTATAAGGTTTTCAAGGTTGTATACCATAAGCACACGGGCAGGTCTTACCATAGAAATAACCGTGCTTAGTGAAGTACCCCAACGGCTTGTGTCCATATCCACAATTACAATGTTGTAATGGCGGGTAAGGAAGGGCACAAGGCTGTGGGCAAAGGAGTCCTTCATAACAAGCAGTATCTCCCTGTCCTCGTCGGGCTTGCTTATGCTCATGTGGGCAGGCTTGCCGTACAGGAACACGCTGTAAGCATCCTCGCTGTCTGCGGCGGTAAAGTCGTACATACCCGCCAAGCCCTCTGTAACCGCAAAGCCCAGATTAAGGTTGGAAACCACCAACTGCTCGTCTCCGGGATAGCGGGCTAACTGCAGGGTCTCGCCATCCATAAAGAAGTAGTTGCCGTTGCGAAGAGAGGTGCCCTTAAAGTCCTCGGTTACGGTCTCGAAGCTAAAGTCCTCCATAGCGTAGGGCTCCACACCCCAGCTTTCCATAAGTGCGGCGTAGGCGTGGTAGGCGCCCTTAACCGTCCAGTGGTGGTCGGTCTTAAAGTAGGGCTGCTCCCCTGTCTTATAAAGGGAACGCATGGTGCCCAGCAGGTCGATGTAGTAGTCGTCGCTGATGTTTTCCTTTACAAGAGCGTTAAGTGCGTCGGAGCCCTCTGTGGGGTATCCCAAGCTCTCTGCCTTCACATCGATGCTTCTGGGAGGCAGGATAACGGATATAGGTATATCCAAGCCCTCGCAAACGCTGTTAAGGTTTTGGATGCTTGCCTTAACGTGCTCCTCGTCAAAATACTCGGTAGCCGTATCAAAGCCAACAGCGTCGAAGCGGGTCACGGCGAGGTCGCCGTTTTTATAAAGGACGCCGTTGTTAACGCCTCTGCCAAAAGCAAGCTGAGTATAGGAGCTAAGGGAGAGGAACATATTTCTAAGGGGAAACTGGTCACAGAAATACTCGTCAAAGGCGTCCGCCAGCTTGCCGTGGATAAGGTAATCCGCACCCTTGTACTCTGTCCCCGAGCCGTCCATAGTGCCCTTGCTGAAGCTGGGCAGCTGCTGAAGACTGCGCCCCTCCACAGCGGAGCTTTCACTATCGGGAAGCACGGCAAAAGTAACACTAAAGCCTGCAATAAGCGCCAAAAACAGCACTATTGTAATAATATCAGAGATTTTGTTTTTAAATTTTTTCATAATGCCGCCTCCTTAGAAATTCCAGTACAGGAAGGGGCTGTAAGAGGAAGCCACCATAAAGCTTATACATACGAAAAGGCCCGCAACGGGAAGTACTGCCGCAAACACTCTGCCTGCTTCGCTGCGGCGCACATAGCCGTCCCACAGCTTTTTGGGGTAAGGGGTTGCCGCCACCGCAAAGAGAAGCAAGGTAGGAACAGCGTGGAGTGCCGTAAAGCCTACGGCAGGCGAGCTGAGAGCGCCGCTGCCGAACATAGCCTTAAGACAAGTGAGTCCTGCGGCTGTGTCGGTATAGTAGAAGATAAGCCAACCGATAGCCACCAGCAGCAGTGCGTAGATATGACTTAAAACGGCAGGTATCTTTTCCAAAGCCTTAAGCAGGAACGCCTTTTCCATTACTAATATAATAAGGAAGTAAACGCCCCATATAATAAAGTTCCAGGAAGCGCCGTGCCAGAAGCCCGTAAGGAACCAAACCACAGCAAGATTTATGTACTGGCGCACCTTGCCCTTGCGGTTACCGCCGAGGGGGATGTAAACATACTCCCTAAACCAAGAGGAAAGAGAGATATGCCAACGGCGCCAAAACTCGGTAATACTTTTAGAAACGTAGGGATAATTAAAGTTCTCAAGGAAGTGAAAACCAAGCATCTTGCCCAAGCCGATAGCCATATCGGAGTAAGCGGAAAAGTCAAAGTAGATGCGGAAGGTGTAGAATATAACCACCAACCAACCGCCAAGCACCGTATCTTCTACGGCAAGCCCTGCGTTAAAATAGTTAACGTAGCTGTCCGCCACGTCCGCAAGGAGCACCTTTTTGCACATACCTGCGCAGAAGCGCCTTGCGCCTGCGGCAAAATCCGCAACGGTCTCTTTACGTTCTGCCAGCATATCGTCCACGTCTCTGTAGCGCACGATAGGACCTGCCACCAGCTGAGGGAACAGGGTAACGTAAGCGCCGAAGGAGATGAAGTTGCGTTGTACCTCTGTCTGTCCACGGTACAGGTCGATGGAGTAGGACATTATCTGGAAGGTGTAGAAGGATATCCCCAAGGGGAGCACGAAATCAAAGGGTAGCTCCGACACGAAAGGCAAAGAGTACTGCTGTACCGTCTGCAAGCCGGAGAGGAAGGGTATCAGGCTGAGATTTTCTATAAAGAAGTTAAGATATTTAAAGAACAACAGCCAAACAAGGTTAAGTGCCAAGGACAGCACAAGGTAGCCCCGTGCCTTTTTCTTGTGTTCGTCCCTGTATTTGGCAATGGGAAAGCCCAGAAAGAATGCACTTGCTACGGAAACCATCATTATTACAATGAACAGCGGCTCTGCCCATCCGTAGAACACAAGGCTCATTACAAACAGAACAAGGTTTTTAAAGCGGCGGGGCACTGCGTAGTACAGCCCAAGAGTTACCGTAAGGAACCCGAACAAAAATATAAGTGAAGAAAATACCATAAATTAGTCCTCAAGCGCCTTAAGCTCTTTCTCAAGGGCTTCATCATTGTGAGTCTTAGCCTTACCTATAACCTTAACCTCGTCACGGGTAAATATCTTGTAAACGGCTGTGCCGTCACCGTCCATACGAACCTTTATTTTGCCGTTGATGAAGTTGCTTTCGGTTATAACGCCTGTACCCACCGGGGTGCGTACCACCATATCCGTTCTGGGGAAGGTGGCGTACTCGCTTTCGTAAACGTCCTGCTCGTAGCGCAGACAGCACATAAGCCTGCCGCAGTTACCGGATATCTTAGAGGAGGAGAGGGACAAATTCTGCTCCTTCGCCATTTTAATGGAAACCTGAACAAAGTCAGGCAAAAAGCGGTTACAGCAGAAGGGCATACCGCATACGCCCAGCCCGCCAAGGAACTTTGCCTCGTCCCTTACGCCTATCTGCCTCAGCTCGATACGGGTGCGGAACACCGATGCGAGGTCCTTAACCAGCTCACGAAAGTCCACCCTGCCGTCGGCAGTAAAGTAAAAGATAAGCTTGCTGTTATCAAAGGTATATTCCACCTCGGTAAGACTCATCACAAGCTTGTGCTTTTTAACAAGCTCCTCCCAAACAGCGGCGGCCTTCTTCTCCATCTCTTTGTTTTGAGCGTGCTTAACTCCGTCCGCTTCGGTTGCCTTGCGGATAACCTCTTTAAGGGGCTGTACGGTCTCCTTTTCGCTGACCATACGGTTAGGGAAGGCAACAAAGCCGTACTCCTGACCACGGGCAGTCTCTACAATAACGCCCTCGCCTGCGATAAAGCTTATACCTGCAGGTGCAAAATAATATATTTTGCCCGTCTGCTTAAAGCGGATGCCCACAACTTCCACATTGGGTTCATCAGCGGGAGCTTCCGCCCCCTCAGTGATCTTGCTATGAGCTTCAAGCATTATGTCCTTTGCTTCTTCAAACGCCTTCTGCTCTGCCGTTTGACGATCGGCAACAAAGCTCATTCTGCCGCTTGCAGGCTTCTTGTGCTCCTGCTTCTTGTGGGCAGGCTCTTTTACAGGCTGCTGCTCCTTGTGGGGACGGTGTGCAGGGCGCTTTTGGCTTTTATGCTCGTTCTTATGCTCCTCGTTGCGACGGAGAGGACGTTGCTTCTTATCGCCCTCTTCTGTTGCCGCCGCTGTCTCGGGCTTTTCTGCGTGGGGCTTGGGTCTGCCGCCGTGATGTGGTCTGCCGTGGCCGCCACGATGGGGACGGCGGTTGCCGCCCTGATGTGTATTGTTTTCCTTTTTGGTTTTGTTTTCGTTTTCTGCCATAATTTATCCTTTCCCTTGGGTTATACGCCTGCAAAGCTCGGTAAGTGCAGTGCCCCCATCGGTGTTTCTTCGTAATGAACGGGCGCATTCTAAAAACGCCTCAAATATCTCGTACAGCGCTACGCCGGTATTCTCGGCGGCAAAGTCTGCCGCTTCCTCGGTGGAAAGCAGTGTGCCCGTGCCGCAGTTAAGCTTTGCACAAAGCACGTCCCGTGCCGCTACAGTAAGATTGTCTATTATCTGCACCAGCGACTCTCGCTTCCGCGCCTGACCCAAGAACGCCGTATACAGTCCGTAACGGGTGCCGGGCTTGAATACTGCGTGGCACAGCTTAAGCGCCGCTTCACGCTCGGTCTTGCCCTCTTTTTTCAGTATGGCTTCGGCACGTCCGTAGGCGCCCTCCGCCATACGCACAGCGTCCTGCAAGGCTTTTTCCTCCGCCTTGGGAAACTGCGCCTTAAGGTAAGCGTATATCTTTTCGTCTTCAGCCGCCGAAAGCCGTATTATACGTCCTCTGGAACGCACGGTGGGCAACAACGCCTCCCTCTTTTCCGTAAGCAGAAAGAACACGGTGCCGAGGGGCGGTTCCTCAAAGACCTTAAGCAGGGCGTTTTGCGCCGCCGCCGTCATTAAATGGGCATCCTGCAGAATATATACCGCCCTGTCACCCTCGCTTGGGGTAAGGGTAACGCCACGGCGGATATCACGCACTAAGTCCACCTTAAAGCTGTTGCCGTCGGGAGCGTAAAAGTGCAGGTCGGGATGGTTACCCTCAGCGCATTTGCGGCAAGATATGCACACGCCGCAGGGGCTTGTTTGTGCAGTACAAAGGATGGCTTTAGCCATCTCCAAAGCGAATGCCCTTTTGCCGACGCCTGCCGCGCCCTCTATGATGTATGCGTGGGAGATTATGCCGCGGTTCAGTTCCTCGGTCAGCGCCGCCTTTTCTTTAATATTAAATTCCAAAAAGCCGCACCTCCTGCCACGCACAATAACCCAATTCTACTTATACAGGATTATTATAACACAAACATTTGAATTTGAAAAGAGTTTTTTAAAGTTTATATTTTTTTAAACATCGACGTAAAGGCGTAACAGATAGCACCTGTAGGGCGATGTACCCTGTTGCCCCGAAAGGTAGCGCAAAAACAAGGCGCACCTTTTTATAAAAAAACATCATAATTATTAATGTAATAACATTACAATTATGATGTGGGTCGGAATATATAAATAATGTCACAATAATAACGCAGGGCGGGGGTTTACTCCCGCCGTTAGCCACAAAAAGAAGAAACGGCAGGATTTGTTATTATGCATCTCCTGCCGTTGCGTTTTGTATTAATGCCTTGTCTCGGGGCGTCGAGGCGCCGCCCCTTACCATATTATAAAGGGGCTGTTGCTTTTTGCAACAGCCCCTCAGACCGCTGACAAAGGCACAGAACACGAAAAAAGAAATTACGGTTACTATAAAGTGAAAATTTCGGGGAAAATTTCCCCGAAATTTTTGTATATTTTCATATTTTTTCGTTCAAAACAAATCTCGGCTCACAGTACGTCGGTACAGTTCTCGGAGTCCCCGTTGCGAACGAAGTGAGCAATGGGGTGTTTTCTCGCCTCGGTTCGTCTCGCGGGGTCCCCGTTGCGAACGAAGTGAGCAATGGGGTGGTGTGAGCACTCTTTCTCAGCACTCTGCCAAGCTGATGACAAG
>SVRF01000075.1 GCA_015064945.1 Oscillospiraceae bacterium
TTCTCGCCTCGGTTCGTCTCGCGGGGTCCCCGTTGCGAACGAAGTGAGCAATGGGGTGGTGTGAGCACTCTTTCTCAGCACTCTGCCAAGCTGATGACAAGTTTGTCATCAGCTTGAAGCTCCGTGCATTGTTGCACGGAGCTTTTGATATACTAAGGATTATTTGCCAAGCTTTCTCTGTACAAACTTCACAAGCTCCATGATGGGCAGCATTGTAATTGCGATGCCCATTGCTATGGCATATTCCGTAATGCCGATATCGGCAAAGCTGAACGCATTTCTCAAACCGGGAACAAAAACAACCAAGGTGGTAAGTGCCAAGGAAAGAGCCATAGCACCCCAAAGCACGGCGTTATGTCCCTTTATGCTAAATACGCTCTTTCTTCTGGAGCGCATATTAAAGGAGTGCACTATCTCAACCATAGAAAGGGTAAGGAACGCCATTGTTATGCCGTGTTCACTTCCTGCAAAGCCCCAAGACTTGTATTCCATATAGTGACCTATAAAGAAGGAGCTCAATGTCAGTATCGCTACAATGGCACCTTGGAACACTACGTCAAAGCCCATACCGCCTGCAAAAATGCCGTCATCGGCGTTACGGGGCTTGCGGCGCATAATGTCGCCCTCTGCTTTTTCCATGCCCAGCGCCAAAGCGGGGATAGAGTCTGTAACCAGATTTATCCACAAAAGGTGGGGTGCTTTAAGAATAACAAAGCCAAGCAGGGTAGCGGTGAATATGGCAAATACCTCAGCTAAGTTGGAAGAGAGAAGATACTGTATAGCCTTACGGATATTGTCGTATATACGTCTGCCTTCCTCAACGGCGGAAACAATGGTAGCAAAGTTGTCGTCTGCCAAAACCATATCCGCAACGTTTTTGGTAACGTCCGTGCCCGTAATGCCCATACCTACGCCGATATCTGCGTTTTTAATGGAGGGCGCATCGTTGACGCCGTCGCCCGTCATTGCCGTAATACAGCCCTTGGCCTTCCACGCCTTTACTATACGTACCTTGTGCTCGGGCTGAACACGGGCGTAAACAGAGAACTTGTCAATGTTTTCGTTAAGATATTCGTCGCTGAAGCCGTTAAGCTCTGCGCCTGTTATGGCTGCAGACTCGTCCTCAAGAATACCAAGCTGTTTTGCTATGGCAACAGCAGTGTCCTTATGGTCGCCGGTTATCATAATGGGGCGTATGCCTGCACCCTTACATTCCACAATAGCGTCCTTAACCTCGGGACGGATGGGGTCTATCATACCGGAAAGACCGATGTAGCAAAGCTCTTTTTCCAAATATTCGGGACTGAACTGCGCAGGCTCTTCCTTCCATATACGCATAGCACCGCAAAGTACACGCAGTGCCTTGTCTGCCATACCTTTGTTTGCGGCAAGTATTTTTGCTTTAAACTCTTCGGTAATAGGGGTAACCTTGCCGTTTGTATACACGTGGGTACAAAGCTTAAGCACTTCGTCCGGAGCGCCCTTGGTATACTGTATTACAGTCCCCTCAGAGGTTTTGTGGACGGTGGACATCATTTTACGCATAGAGTCAAAGGGAGCTTCGCCTATTCTGGGGAAAAGCTTAGTCTGTTCGTCCTTAGGCAGACCGGCTGCAGTCGCCGCATTAACAAGTGCGCACTCCGTAGGCTCACCGACAGCTTCGCCGTCTTCGCCCTGTACGGCGTCGCTGCACAAGGACATTGCGTTTGCAAGTAAGGCTTCGTCTTCGGTAAAGCTTTCAACAACCGTCATCTTGTTCTGGGTCAAGGTGCCTGTTTTATCAGAGCATATAATTTGTGTACAGCCCAGAGTTTCAACGGCGGTAAGCTTTCTGATTACCGCCTTGCGTTTAGACATATTTGTAACGCCTATTGCAAGCACTATGGTAACCACCGCCGCAAGACCTTCGGGTATCGCAGCAACCGCAAGGCTTATGGCAACCATAAAGGTATCGATAATAACGGTCTTATCTATAGCATCCGCTCTTAAAAGGTTTATTGCAAAAATTACCGCACATATACCAAGCACCAGCACGGTAAGCACTTTGCTAAGCTGGGAAAGCTTTTTCTGTAAGGGAGTTTCGCCGTCTTCCGCAACAGCAAGTGCATCGGCGATCTTACCCATCTCTGTTTCCATACCTGTGGCAACAATAACAGCCTTGCCTCTGCCGTATACTACGGTACTGCCCATATAAAGCATATTCTTCCTGTCGCCAAGGGGAACATCTGCATTTTCGCCTGCATTCAACGTTTCCTCTTGCTTTGTAACGGGAACTGATTCACCTGTAAGCGCCGCCTCTTCGACTTTCATGCTTGCGCATTCTATAATGCGTGCGTCGGCAGGAACGGAGTCCCCTGCTTCAAGTACAATGATATCGCCGGGTACAAGCTCTTCGCTGTGTACGGTGATAATTCTGCCGTCACGTATTACTTTTGAAGTTGCGGCGGCAATCTCCTGCAGTGCCGCAATGGCTTGTTCTGCCTTGCTTTCCTGCACAACGCCGAGTATAGCGTTGATAAGCACAACGGCGAGAATGATAATTACGTCAAAGAACTCACCGCCTTCAAGGAATGCTACCGCGCCGGATATAGCGGCGGCAACCAAAAGAATAATAATCATCGGGTCGGCAAGCTCGCCGAGGAAACGGCGCAGCATCGATATCTTTTTGCCTTCCTTAAGTTTGTTTGGACCCACTTTTTCCAAACGTGCGGCAGCTTCTGCTTTGCTAAGGCCGTTGTCGTTGGAATTTTGTTCCGCCAATACGTCGGCGGAAGTGCGCAAATACTCTTTCAAATCCTATTCCTCCTTAAAAAATACAAAAACCCATATACAGTGTGCTGTATATGAGTCTCATTCTTTATGGGCAGACCAGGCATTTAGCCTTGCTGTTGACCTGCCACGTACCAAAAAGGGTACGGAATTACTCCCCCATATAGCGGAAAAACCGCCTATGTGTTTTGTTTACCAAATTATACCATATATAAATTACCTTGTCAATAATATTTTAGCGGTATATTTTTTTGTTATTATGTAAAAAGTTGGAAAAGTAGGCAAAGTTCATAATTAGGTAACAAAAAATTAATTACATATTATAAATTGTATAATACAATCACACTGTATGTATTAACATACTATAATATTATTTTTAGAAAGGAAGAAATTATTTTTATGAACGATGGCGACCCCGGGGCGGGCAACTTATGCTGCGTTCGCATTTTAATGCAAAAGAGTTTAAAACATTTTTCCGATAAAAAGCTTCGTCTGTACAGCAAGCTTTGTTTTTACGCTTATGATTGATACCGGTGCGCAGACCGCGCTTTTGGATTTGAAATTATTTGCTTTTTAAAAACGGAGGTTATTGATTTTACTGTATGGACATATTCTTATCATTACTGTTACAATTTATTCTTATCGCACTTAACGCAGTTTTTGCCTGTGCCGAGATAGCGGTGCTTTCCATAAACGACGCAAAAACGGCTCAGCTTGCCGCAAAGGGCGACAGGCGTGCCGTACGCCTGGCAAGGCTAAAAAATCAGCCCGCAAGATTTCTC
>SVRF01000041.1 GCA_015064945.1 Oscillospiraceae bacterium
CCGAAAGCGACACCAACTATATGCTGGCCGCCACAAGCATCAAGGGTCAATCCTTAACAAGACTTAAGATATCGGGCACCAATCTGTATTTTACCGGTTGCTTTGATACCGTAAACACCTCCGGAACCTCTATTACGGTTTCCAGCGTTCGCCAATACAAACACAAAAACGGATATTTTTATTTGCTTGTAAAAAACGGCGAGACTTTTTATTATTGTAAGATTGCGGATACAGATACGGGCGGTACTGTAGCCAACCCCACCAAGGTTACCTGTTATAAGCTTTTTACCATAGATAAGAGGAACGCCGTTTTTGCAAAAAGCAACTCCTCTGCAGGTACTTACGCAAATATGGAAACCTGGGTCAATCAAGGCTTCGG
Organism: Oscillospiraceae bacterium; assembly: GCA_015064945.1. GTDB lineage: Bacteria > Bacillota > Clostridia > Oscillospirales > CAG-382 > SIG636. Next base: position 380 of record SVRF01000041.1, read on the forward strand.
TTATAACCCTCTTGAAAGAACCATATATGTACCTATGTTCAAGCCCGGCAGCGGCTCTATTACCACAAACGTTATCTTGACTTATTATGTTGGTGACGTGCTTACCGATGCACTTATGGATTTTTCCACCAACAAAACTACTCTTGTGCACCCCACAAAAACCAGCTTTTACCTGCTGGCGTCGGATGTAAGCTCATCCTGCACTACCTTTGAGGTTGAGTCGGTAGGCTTCCGTACATCGCAGGGCACCACAGGCGACCTTAAGATGTATATAAACGCCAACGGCGCTCCTGTTGCGAGCTACGAGGGCGTGTACTCACTAAGCTATACCAGCGGCAGCGGTGATTTTACTCCCATAGCAGACGAAAATTCTGTTGTGTACACAGTAAAATACGACGCTAACGGCGGCGTGGACAGCGGTACAAACTCCAGCTCCGGCAACTACTCCATGAAGCAGACAATACACATCAGAGGTATATCCAACAAGCTGCGCCCCAATTACTTTACAAGAAGCGGATACACCTTTGCCGGTTGGTATCTCACAAGGAAGTCTGACGGCAAATGGCTATACTTTGATACCGACGGCGGCGCTGCTTGGTATGCCAAGGGCAGTCAGCCCGCAGGGGCAAGACTTGCTTTGTATGAGGATATGCGAACGGTCTCCGCCCTCACTGCAGTTGACGGCGACGTAGTAACCTGTTATGCACAATGGACGCCTAACAGCACAGGCACAAAATCCTATTACATACAGTACGACGCAAACGGCGGCACGGGAACTATGGAAGACACAAAGGTCGTATACGGCACTTCCACCAAAATCAGAGCCAACACCTTTACCCGTGAGGGATATACTTTTGTTGGGTGGATAGCTTACAGACGATCTGACAACGCTTGGTGCTATAAGGACAACAGCGCACTTAGCGATAAATGGTTAGTATCCGGCACTGACGCTACAGGCTACTTCTTAAAGGCATACACAGACGGTTGCTCTATTTCCGGCTCCTCCTCCGTAGACCGAGATATTGTAACCTTCTATGCCGCTTGGGCAAAGGTAGACAGCAGTATTTATCCCACCGAGCTTACGGTGGGTACCCCCTTTACCCTTGGTGGCAACATCCTTTGCGATGCGGGTATATACGGCGTTACCGTATCGGTTATCAACTCTGGTGGGGCTACCGTTGCCACCCATACGGCAAGCCCATACGTCAACAGCTACGCACTATCGGCGGCAAACAAAGATATAAACTTCGCCCCCTTAGCTGTAGGGACATACACGTACAAAGTGCAGGTACAAACCATTAACGCCGCTGCTCCCACAACTCACACCCTGCTTAGCACGGCGTTCAGCGTGGTATCCGCCGCAAAGCTCGAGTTGACAGATGCCGCCGCAGCTACGGGAAGTTATGGATTGGACAGCAGTTATTTTGCTTGGTCGGGCATTACTACAGCTGCAGAACTTAAAACGCTGTTTAAATACGAAATTAGCATTACTAACGAAGAAGGTGTTACGGTAACGGACGCGTCGTTTGTAGGAACGGGTTGGACCGTAAGCTGTAACGGAGAAAGCCGTACCACGGTTCTTTACGGTGACATCAACGGAGACGCCGCCGTTTCTACAATTGACTACGCTATAATACGAAAGTACATATCGGGCAGAAGCGACTTTACAGAGCTGATGAAAAAAGCCGGCGATACAAGCCTTGATACGGCTGTTAACACCACCGACCTTGTAACACTAAGAAAGATGCTGTCCGCTTAAAAACGTAAAACAAAGGAGAGGAAAAATCCTCTCCTTTGCTATTTCTTTAAATTACATAAGCTTTCTGATAAGCGCTTTTATATCCTCTACTGAAGCCGCCTTGGGGTTACCGGGGGCGCAGGCATCCGCATAGGCAGACTCTGCAAGGAAGTCCAGATCCTCTTCCTTAAGGCCTGCAAGCTTGGTGGGAATACCAACATCAACGCTGAGTTGGCGCACTGCGTCCACTGCCGCTTTGCGGTATTCCTCTACAGACATACCAGCGGTGTTAACACCCATCGCCTCCGCTATTGCCTTATACTTCTCGCCGGTGCAGTCTGCGTTATATTCCATAACTATGGGCAACATCATTGCGCAGGCAACACCGTGGGCGGTATCGTATACTGCACCGAGGGTGTGTGCTACGGAGTGTGCAATGCCAAGCCCTACATTAGAGAAAGCCATACCTGTTACAAACTGACCAAGCGCCATACCTTCCCTGCCCTGAGGGTCATTTTCAACAGCGCCCCTGAGGCTTGATGCGATAAGACGTATCGCTTCCAGATTAAGACAGTCGGGAAGTGCCCAAGCCGCCTTGGTGGTGTAACCCTCTATTGCGTGGGTAAGTGCGTCCATACCCGTAGCGGCGGTAAGCCCCTTGGGCATAGTTGCCATCATATCAGGGTCAACAACGGCTACGTCAGGGATATCGTTAACATCAACGCATACGAACTTACGCTTGCGTTCCACATCGGTGATAACGTAGTTTATAGTTGCCTCTGCGGCGGTACCTGCAGTGGTGGGTACGGCTATTGTATAAACGGTGCGGTTTTTGGTGGGTGCAACGCCTTCAAGACTGCGCACGTCCGCAAATTCGGGGTTGTTTATGATGATACCGATAGCTTTTGCGGTATCCATGGAAGAGCCGCCGCCGACAGCTATCATATAATCGGCGCCCGATGTCTTATAGGCGGCAACACCGTTCTGAACATTCTCTATGGTGGGGTTAGGCTTAATGTCGGAATATATTTCGTAAGCCATACCTGCGCCTTCAAGAATATCTGTTACCTTTTTGGTAACACCGAACTTTACAAGGTCTGGGTCGGTGGCAACAAACGCTTTTTTAAAGCCCTTTGCGGCGATAATAGCAGGAATTTCCGCAATTGCGCCTTTGCCGTGGTAGGATATGGGGTTGGATACAAATCTGTTTGCCATAAATTATTCCTCCTGAAAATGTATTTGTATAGTTTAGTATAGCCAAAACATTGCAATCCGAAGTCGCTTTTCAGGGTCGAATTTATGCCGCCGCTGTGTCAAAACGCTCGTGAATACGTACACCTGAAAAGTGGAAAGGCCCAAAAGGAGCTGAATTTTGAGGAAGTTTCAATAGTGTTAGCAGTTTGAGGACGAAGCAATACTTTCCGTATTGCAAGGACGAAAAATTCAAATTTGCCTAAAAGCATTGCGTTGCAGCCCTTTTGGGCCGGTTCGGGTTACAATGCTTTGGTTACCTTTTCACACCTAAGTTTAACACGGGAATATGCCCCCTGTCAACAAAGCATTTGTAAAAAACTTAAAATCGGCTGTAAACGATAAAGCCTACAGCCGATTAACTTTTTATTACATTTTTCTGCCGCCTCCGCCCGAGCGTGAAGAACCGCCGCCGGACGAACTGCTCTTGGGTTTGGCAACACGGCTTACCGTACTGTAAAGATAGGTATCCTTAGAATCGGTAAGTTTGAGGCTGCCAGACTTAACATAATTTGTTGCCGCAGATTGATAATGAACGGATTTAAGCTTGCCCTTCATTACGCTTGTAGCAATGAGAGCTACAATAAATCCGATAATCAAAGCGATAAACGCCTTTTTAACGTAAGCGAAATGAGTTTGGTCGTAAATATAGTCGCCTATGCGCTCATCACATTCGTCAACGAATATGTTAAACGCCTCGCCGTATTCCTCGTCACCGATAGCGTCTTCCATACTGTCAAGCACCGACTGTACATCGCTGTCGGATATAGCATCGAACCCTACCGCTTTGGTGTATATTTGACAGTACTTATCACCTTCGGAATCGCTTAAAACACGAAGGAACAGAACACCGCTTTTTTCTTCACCCAAGCCGTAGCCATTGTCAATGAAATACCGCTCTGCGTACTCGTCGGCATCTATATCAATAGACTCGACGGTAACAACAATAATATCGACCTCGTGCTTTTTGCTTACCTCATCAAGCCTTGCGCGAAGAGCTTGCTCCTCTGCGCTGTTAAGCAGGTCTGCCCCGTCAACAAGTCGGTCGGGAGCCGCATAAACGTTTACCGCAAGGGCGGAACACATAAGAAGTGCGAAAAGAACACATAATACTTTCTTCATTCCCCTGCACCTCCTTACAGTAACCAAAGCAGGTACATAAGGGCGTAAGCCGCCGCACCTATTGCACCCGTAAGACCAAACAGCCATTTTTTGTAAGCGGCTTTATCCAAAGGAAGGTCGCCCACAAACTTGCCTGTCTGACCGTTCATTGCGAAGGTGTATTTCTTGCCGTTCCAAGATGTGTTAAGCAACCAAACGGGGTAAAGAGCATATTTTGCCTTGCCGTTTTGAAGCTGTATGCCCGTATGCTCCGGCACAACGGTGGCATAACCCTCTACGGTGGATTTAAACGCTTCCTCCGTACTGCGCTTGATGCGCTCGTTTGCACGGTCTATGCTTTGCTCGGAGCTTACGTCGTACTTATCCGCAAGATAACCGGAAAGATATGCGGTCTGAAAGTCTACAGCACCATCGAAACTGAAGGGCTCGATAGACTCCATAAGGTCGTCCGCCATTTTGGTAGAGCCGTCAACGGGCACTCTTTCAAAGCCAAGGCTACCCGCACGTCTTACGGAATAAAAGCTGGTTTTTGTGTAGTTATAGTTGGCGTCGCTCCAACATTTTACACGGGTTGCTTTGTACCTTATGTTAGCATCTGCATCCGCATCAAACAGCCAAAAAGGAACGTAAACGCCCTTGATCTCGTCAATGTGGTTTTGAGTTTTGAAAATTTTAGGAAGAAGGCGCTTGCCCTCGTAATGCTTTTTAAGGGCTTTCTTCGCCGCTTCCTTATCCAGCTTAAAGGGGATAACATAATCGGGCTTAAGGTCGCCCATAAACTGACCCTTCATTACAACGGGGTTATCACAGAAGGGACAGGCAGAAGCCGCCGTTGTGTCGTCGGCAACTATCTCGCCGCCGCAGGACTCGCAGATATACACACGCAGACCTTCGGTCTCGCCCTCGTACCACTCGTTACCTGCAGAGCTTTCCCATTGCATATTATCCTCGGTTTGTGCCTTTAAGTCCTTGTCGTATTCCAATACGGCTTCCATTTCAAACTCCGTATCGCAAAACGGGCACTTCATCTTCTGAAGACTGCTGTCAAATTCGATAGAGCCGTTACAGCAGGGACACTTATACTCCTGTAATGCAGCCAAAGAAAATCACTCCTTTACCTGATTATGATAATGCAAAAGTTAAATTATATCGCCGTTGTCAAAGGGGTCGCCGCATTCGGGACAGAACTTGGGAGGAGTTGCACCCTTTTCGGGCTCCCAACCGCATTTGTCGCACTTATACTGGGGAACGCCCGCAGGCTTCTTGCCGCCGCAGTTAGGGCAGAACTTGCCCTTGTTTACCGCACCGCAGGAGCAGGTCCAGCCTTCTGCTTCAGCAGGCTTTGCCGTACCGCATTCAGGACAGAATTTGCCCGTAGCTGTTGCACCGCAAGTGCATTTCCAACCGCCTTCTACCTTAGGCTCGGGCTTCTTTGCGCCGCACTCGGGGCAGAACTTACCTGTTGCGGTTGCACCGCAAGCACATTTCCAGCCCATGGCGTTTTTCGGGTCTTCCATATCTCTCGCTACCTGAGGGTTGATAACGCCCTGCTGTACCTGCTGTTGCTGACCCATATTGTATAAGTTTTGCGCCGCATTGAAGCCGCCGCCCATTGCGCCGCCTGCCATACCCATACCCATAAAGCCGGTCATTGCGCCTGCGCTGTTGCCTGCCGCTGTTTCCATAGCGTTTGCTGTAGCATCGGTCATTCTGCCCGCCATCATGAAAGGATTGCTGCCCATTGTTGCCGCATCTTCCATCTGGTTGATCTTCTTCATATCCTCATCGGTGAGGGTTATGGGATTAAGGGCTATCTTTTCTACCGTTATGCCGCGGCTGTCTACCCACTCTAACTTAAGCGCTTCGTTCATTGCCGCCTTAAGTTCGTTAACCTTTGCGGGCAACTGGGAAGGCTTAAGCTCCAGCTCGGAAAGTGCACCGAGAGCAGGCTGAAGGGCAGATATAAACTCTGTCTTTAGAGTTTCATCTATCATATCCCTTGTATATTCATATTCCACGTTACCGCAAACCTTGGTGTAGAAAAGCAGAGGGTTGCTTATAACGTAGGAATAGATACCGTTACATCTTACCTGTACGGTTCTGCTCATATTAAGGCGTTTGTTTACAACCTCAAACATTATGGGGTTCTTTGTGCCAAACTTATTGCCAAGAATTTCCTTGGTATTAAAGTAATAAACTCTTTGGTCCTTGCCTGTGTCGCCGCCGTATGTGAAACGCTTACCAATGGTCTTAAATGTATCAAGTATGCTTCTGCCGAGACTGCCTGCAAAAATGGAAGGCTCTGTAGAGCTGTCATAAGTAAACTCACCGGGCTCTGCGCAAACCTCAACGATCTTGCCCTGCTCTACTATTATCATACACTGACCGTCAGCAACAGCAATGCCGCTGCCGTTGGATATAATATTATCCTCACCCTTGGTGTTGGAGGATCTGTCGCTTGTGCGCTTCTGTCCTTTTTTTACAAGCACGTCGGTGCTTAAAGCATCACAATAGAAAAACTCCTTCCATTGATCTGCCAATGTGCCGCCCAAGGCGCCTATACCTGCTTTAATAAGTCCCATAATTTATGCTCCTTTCGGTAGTAGAAATTTCATTTGAATTTTGTACTGACATTATAACACATTCGTTTATAAAAATCAACAGTTCTTACCGTTAAAAACTGCTTATCAGCCCTGCGTCAAGCTTTAATACCTGCGCCGCATCAAGGCTGTTAACCGTGCCGTCACCGTTCACATCACCGCTTACAAGCGCTTTGTCTTCAAGAACTATAAGGGATGCATCGTGCTTCAATATCTGTGCCGCATCAAGACTGTTTACACTACCGTCAAAGTTTACGTCACCAAGCAGTCCCCCCGGGTTTTCGGATGTTTCGTGATAAACGATGTGAAATTCTACCCAATACACGTTATACATATCATTCACGTTTGCATCAATACCTATCCATTCAACGCCTTCTACCTTTATGCTGTTATTCATATCAAAGTATTTGGGAAGCTTGTAGCCTTCGTTGGGATGGATAGCTATTTGATAATAGTACTCCTCGCCTTCGACAAAGCTTTCTACCTCTTGGTCGTTCATATCGTACCAGGTATTAGAGGTGAAATAGCCGTTGCAGCTATTGTCACAATAACGGAACCCTTCAGACAGGGGCAGATCGATTATACCCGTAGGTTCGTTTATACCCACAAGGGAAGAGCCGTCTATTATCAAGGGCAGCTGTATTTCCGTAAGCTCTTGGGGAATACCGTTCTCCTCATCGTAAGTGATGAAAAAGTCCATCCAGTAGGCATTATACGTTTCACTTATACCGCCGATAGTATCTTCCCATTCTACGCCTGTTACTGCCATATTTTCGTATATGTCGTCCACATCAAAATTATCAGGCAGCTTATGTCCTGCCTTGGGATGGATGGCGATCTCGAAATAATAACGTCTGCCGTCTACAAAGCTTGTTGCCACTTCATCCGTTATAACATCTCTCCACGTATTGGAGATGTAAAGATTTTCACAACAATAACCATCGCAATAGTAATATTCATCGGATACAGGCAGGTTGCTTATGCCTGTGGGAGTTGTTATGCCCACCAAAGAAGAACCGTCTATTTCTATAGGCAAAGTGATCTCCTTTAATAATGCGGGGACCCCTGTTCCTGCGTTATATGTGATGAAAAAGTCCATCCAGTAGGCATTATACGTTTCGCTTATACCGCCGATAGTATCTTCCCATTCTACGCCTGTTACTGCCATATTTTCATATATGTCGTTCACATCGAAATTATCAGGCAGCTTATATCCTGTCTTGGGATGGATGGCGATCTCAAAATAATAACGTCTGCCGTCTACAAAGCTCGTTGCCACTTCATCCGTTATAACATCTCTCCACACATTGGAGATAAAAAGATTTTCACAACAATAGCCGTCGCAATAATAATATTCATCGGATACAGGCAGGTTGCTTATGCCTGCGGGAGTTGTTATGCCTGCCAAAGAAGAACCGTCTATCTCTATGGGTAATGTAATATCCTCGGCAACGGAAGAAGGCACGCCTGTTTCAGCGTCATAGGTGATGTAGAACATTACATAATAAAGATTGTTCGCACTGCTGAACACATCTCCCTCTACTCTTTCCCAATTTACGCCACTGATTTTTATGCCTTCTCTTCTTTCAGCATGCGAGTTCGCATTTTCAATTTCCGAGGGCAGTTTATAGCCTTCTTTCGGATGAATTGCAATTTGGAAATAATAGGTTTCGCCGTCAACAAAGCTTTCTGCTACGTTATCATTGATGTCATACCACTGATTTGAAATATACCATTCGCCGAAATTACAAGAATTATCGCAATGATAGTATTCATGTGATGTAGGCAAATCAGATATCCCTTGGGGCGAAGTGATACCCGCAAGAGAGGAGCCGTCTATTACTATGGGCAGACTAATAACCGAATCCTCTGCCGATGCTGTGTATGCCGCCATAGGGAACACACCCGTAAGCATCAACAAAGACAAAAGAAGTGTTACAGTCCTTAGTAAAGTTTTGATTTTCATAATTGGAACCTCCGTTCAAAGAACATTTTTGGCAAATGTTTACACAACGCCGAATACATTATACATATACTGACTTGATAATAAAACACACTTTTGCAAAAAAAGTGTGGGGATATACGGTTTGTTTTCACAAAAAGTGTGGCATACGGTGTGGGTGTTTGCCTTTTTTCGAGCAAACGCCCCGGTAAGTTCGAAGACTTCTTGAGAACACGACAAAAAGCCGATAAGCAAAATTTGCAGCTTATCGGCTTAGTAACTTATTCTGTATTCTTTACCCTGCCGTATATCTCCAGCAGTTGCTTGCGTGAGGATACGCCCAGCTTACCGTATATATTTTTGTTGTGGAACTTTAAGGTGTTCTCTTTTATATTCAACTCTGCCATTATTTCCTTTGTGGTTTTGCGTAGGATGTATAAGTCAAATATATGCTTTTCCGTAGGAGTAAGCACCTTAATTCCCATCGTAAATGCTTCGATTTGATCCTCATCAACAGGGCGCAACACCTGACCGCTGACAGGAGCAACGGGGACAGGGGGCTGATTATCGGCGGCAAGCGCTTTTAGCTTTTCCGTTTCACTTACAAGAACGTAAAGGGAAAGCAAAAACATCTCGCTTATAACATAAGAAACGGAAAGCATCTCAAAGCCCACGTTCACAAACTGCTCTATAAGCCAAACACCCAAGTTTACAAACACGGCAAGGGCAAGTATAACAGCGTGATAAGTAACGGATATCTTCTTTTTAACGATAGGATAGATAACGGCGGTAACCATTGCGGCAAAATACACCAGCAGATAGACAAAATATAGGCTGTGCAAAGGACCGTATTCCTTTTGTAGAAAGCTTACGCCGTCCGCACGTACAAATTTTACGTCACTGTAATAAAGCTTTGAATATCCCGGGCTGGCGGCTAAAACAAACACGAGCGCCGCCACGGATATAAGCGCCGAAGCAAGCCATTTTGGGTATTTTGCGTTTGTAACCTTTAAAATGACCATAAGCACCGACAAGGGCAAAAAAACAGACCCCAGATAGGAAAGTCGGTTTGCCATAAGAGCCGTGCTTAAATTTTGGGAAGCAGAAAGCCAAAAATAGCCCGTATTTACTACAAGCACCGAGGTAAACAAAACCCCAAGCCATTTTTCTTTTCTTATAGGTGAAAAGCAAAAAACGACCAAAGCAAGCAACGCCAACAAGACCGCAACACCGTACACCACGGAAAGGTTTGCGCTTTTTTCGCCTGCCTTGGCACAGCCTGTCAAAACGAAAAGCAAGCAAGGCACAGCAGTATACGCAAAACATTTTTTATTCAATACAGATGCCCTCCTCTTTTGTTTAACGGTCATCCCACACTATATTCCCACACTTTGGCTTAAATTTTTTTCACATCCCACACCTTTTTCAGTCAAAAGTGTGGTGATTATCCAGAAAAAACATGTATAATATATAGTGTGGGTTTGTGTAATTATAGCACAAAACACCCTCAGCGTCAAGGACTATTTACATTAGGAGGTTTTTATGGGTTACATAGGAAGATGGAGGTTTGACTCTATAGGTACAATAGAGGACGAGCGTGGGATGGTGTATCTCAGCGCAGAGGAATATTTAAAAGCACCTATGCCCTATATCGACGAGAATGATGAGGAAGAGGTTGCAAACGAGATAACAGAAAGAAAAAGTATGATCGGGATGCAAATAGAGGTTGCCGAGGACGGTAAGATTTATTTTCTTTCTCCTTTGCCTGAAGGTGTGTCCGACGAAGAAGTAAAAGCCGCCGTGGAGGCCGGTGCGATTACGATTTACGACGGTATGATGACCGATGCTCCCAAAGCTTGGGAAGAGCGTGACGGCGAGTTTTGGTTTGACAGCGGCATAGAGGGAGAAGTTTTCGGCGAGAAGACCGACTCTTGGGTAAAGCCCTTAGATGCAGACGGATATTTTAACTATATAAACATAAGATTTGTAAAGGCAGACAAATAAACTGAGGAGGAATACATAAATGGGACTTTTTGATTTTTTAAAAAAGACAGCAGAAAAAACTATTAAGAAGGAAGCCACACAAGCCGTAAACAAGGCGATACAATCCGTCGGTAAAGGCAGAAATCATACGGAAAGCTTTACTTTTTCCGCACTTCCCACTACCGTAGAAGAACTGCAGGCACTACCCGAAGCAAAGCTTGACAGCGCATTTAAGACAGCGGCGCTTACCGTTGCCGCATTGTGCAACTTTGAAAACAGCACAGACAAAATGTTTGAAATGCTTGATTGGCTTAAAGGGCCTGAGAACGTTAGCCCCTTTGAAAAGCAGTTTATAAAGGAACATCTTACGGACAAGGCATATAAAGCTTTTGCGTTTTTTAAGGGCGCTACCCCGCAAAACGGCTATAAGCCTACCACCCCCTACACCATAGAGGTTATTGAGAACCCCTATTCCTTCGATAACGATAATTGGGCGATACTTTACGTTCAAAGTGCAGGTGCAGACAACCCCTACGGCATAAAGCTGCGCAAGAAGCCCTCTACAGGTCAATGGTTCCTTAACGATATACAATGTCTTTCCGACATACGCGTTCCCACCGCTGAGGACAAATGGGCGTAATAAACAACGGCGTTTTGGAGGTGTTTGTGCCCGACGGGTGGCAACACTTTGCAGGGACGGACAGCGATGGAAAGGAAACGCCGTATAAGCTGTTTGTATACAAAAACGCAAACGGACCTTTGGACATTTTTTACAAATGCGGTATAACGCTTTGCTTTACGCCGTCGGATAAGCTCTATATGTCGCCTAAGTGCTTTTACGACAATGTAAAGGACATAGAGCCCATAACCGTCGGAAAATATCAGTGGACGGGATATACCTGCACAAGCCTTGGGTATCCGTATATTATGTTGGAGTCTAATACCGCCCCAGGGATATTGCAGGCGATGCTTTTGCTTGAAAACGGCGACAACAAAATTGCTTTTGACGACAAAGACGTAAAGGCTATTTTGGAAAGTATAAATATTATTAAATAGTGCAATCATCAAATACAGCTTCGTTCAAAACAGTCCTTAAAAGGACAGCAAAATACCTTTAGGCATTTACGCCTAAAGGTATTTTGCTTTTTATCGAAGTGATTAATTCAGTTTTAAAAATGCAGCTGTCTTAGGTGATTTAGGACTGGTAAATATCTGTTCGGGCGCGCCCTCTTCTTCTATTACACCGTCCGCAAAAAACAGCACACGGTCTGACACTTTGCGGGCAAACTCCATCTCATGGGTAACCACAAGCATTGTACGGCCTTGCTCCTTCAGCTCGGAAATAACACGCAACACCTCACCCGTAAGCTCCGGGTCGAGTGCGCTTGTAGGCTCGTCAAAGCAAAGAACCGCAGGATTTTGCGCCAGCGCCCTTGCTATTGCCACACGCTGTTGCTGTCCGCCCGAAAGCTGACAGGGGTAATTACCCATCTTATCGGACAGCCCCACGTCCGCAAGCAAGTCTTCCGCACGTTTTTTATTCTCCGTCAGCGCTTTTTTAACCTCTTCTCGGTATTTCTTGCCAAGGCGAGAGAAAAACGGATACTGTGCCTTTATCCCTTCCTTAGAGCGAAGCTGTAAGGGGATATATACGTTTTGCAACGCTGTATACTGGGGGAACAGGTTAAAGGACTGGAACACAAGCCCCATCTTAAGGCGCATCGACCTTATATCCTTGGGCTTATAGGTGTTTTTTGCGTCAAACTTAAAGCCGTCCTCTATCTCGATTGTGCCTTCATTTGCCATCTCAAGAAAGTTGATGCAACGCAGAAAGGTGGTTTTACCGCCGCCGGAGGCGCCGATAACCGCAACGACCTCTCCTTTTTCCATAGAAAAATCTATGCCGTGCAGAACCTGTGTATCACCGAAGCTTTTTTTAAGATTTTTAATTTCCAGATATGCCATAGCGCCACCTCACACCCTGTAATAGGACAGCTTCTTTTCGCACCAACCGAAGAAAAGAGTAAGCAAGCCCACGAACACGAGGAAAAACACCGCTATGTAGAACATAGGCCATATCAAGGATTTGGAAAGAAACTCCGTTTGGTTGATATAAAATATCTCGGCAACAGCGATGGTACGTGCAAGAGAGGTATCCTTAACAAGGGTTATAACCTCATTGCTTATAGGAGCAAGAATGCGCTTAACAACCTGCATAAGCACAACCGTAAAGAAGGTCTCTTTTGCGGTCATACCAAGCACCTGCGCCGCCTCGTACTGACCCTTTGGCACGCCCTGAATGCCGCCGCGGAATATCTCGGAAAAATAGCAGGCGTAGTTGATAACAAAGGCAACCAGCGCCGCAAAAAATCTGCCGTGCTCCCCGGAAAAAGTCTTCACAGGGAAAACAAGGTCGGGAACGTAAAACACAACAAACAGTTGGAGCATCAAAGGAGTGCCTCTGATTATCCAAACAAAAACACGGACAAGCCACGACACAGGCTTAAATCTTGACATAGAGCCGAAGGAAATTATAAGCCCTAAGGGCAGAGAAAATATAAGAGTTAGGGCAAACAGCCAAAACGAAACCTTAAAGCCCTCAAGAAGCTTTAAAGTTATGGTAGTAAAATCCATTATGCTGCAGATGCTTCAGAGCTTTCAGCAGAGTCTTCGGACTCAGCAGACTCAATGGATACTTCTGCGCTTTCGGCGGAGTCTTCGGACTCAGCAGACTCAACGGATGCTTCTGCGCTTTCGGCGGAGTCTTCGGACTCGGCAGACTCAACGGATGCTTCTTCGCTTTCGGCGGAGTCTTCGGACTCAGCAGACTCAACGGATACTTCTGCGCTTTCAGCGGAGTCTTCGGACTCAGCAGACTCAACGGATGCTTCTGCGCTTTCAGCGGAGTCTTCGGAGGAAGCCGCATCGTTCTTATCTTCGGTGGAAGCAGAGCCGCCGATGTCGGAGATAAGGTCGTTGGTAAGGTCATACTTAGCAGCGATCTCATCAAGGGTACCGTTAGCGGAAAGCTTCTTTATAGCTTCGTTAATCTTTGCGGTAAGGTCACTGCCCTTACGGCAACCGATAGCATAAACTTCAGATTCGGGAGTGTGTGCATCGTTGATGGAAAGGGATGCGAAGTCACCGTTGCCTACCATAGAGTTAGCCATCTGCCAGTCAATAACAACGAAATCAACGGTTCCCATAAGAAGTTCCTTAAGTGCATCAACCTGAGAGGAGAACTTAACAAGGTTCTTTTCATCGCCTGCAAGCTCTTTTGCAACGCCTTCACCGGAAGAGCCGCTCTCTACAGCTGCCTTTTTACCCTTAAAAGACTCCTTGGTATTAAGAGTTTCCAATGCGTCAGCCTTGGTAACAACGCACTGACGGTTTTCAAGATAAGAATAAGTAAAATCAACGTACTCGGTACGGGAAACGCCATCGCTTTCCAAACCGTAAGTAAAGCCGTTCCAAATAAGGTCGATCTTACCGCTGTTAAGTTCGGTATACTTCTGGTCCCAATCGATTTCCTGGAACTTAACTTCTACGCCAAGCTCTTTGGCAACAGCCTTTGCAAACTCGGTATCAAAACCGATAAGCTCGCCGTTTGCATCTTTATAGTTCATAGGTGCATACATAGTAATACCGCAGGTGAAATAACCCTGTTCTTTGACCTTTTCCCAGTCGGTCTTTTCGCTGCAGGAGGTGAAGCAAAGCACCGTGGAAAGCAGGAGCATAAATGTGAGTGCGAGAGATAAAATCTTCTTCATAATAAAGTTTCCTTTCTTATTCACTTTAGCAAGCTAAAGTTCGTTACCCATCCATTATACAGCATTTTTTCCTGTTTGTAAAGGGGATTTTTACAAAATCTTGCACAAAAATAGGAGGACGCCGAAAGTCCTCCTAAATAAATTATACTATTTTATCATATCCCCAAGCCACTCAAAGACATACTGTATGTACTCATCCCAAAAATCCCAATTATGGGTGCCGGGACCTTCGCGGTAGGTAAAGTCATAGCCGCATTCCTCGATTTTGCGGCGCAGGTTGTTGGCGTTTTCGTAAAGGAAATCCTCGGTGCCGATACCCATATACAAGCGAGGCTTTAATGGATTATCCTTTTGTTTTTCCGCCAGGTAGAGCGCGTCGTCCTCGTCGGGGATTATCTCGTCCTCCCCGAAGATGGGCAAAAACTCCTTACGGAAGCCCTTAAGACTGCGTATGTCGCCGCAGGGCGAAAGGCCCGCACCTGCACAGAAGCGCTGCGGCTCTCTCAAGGCTATCTTAAGTGCGCCGTAGCCGCCCATGGAGAGACCTGCTATAAAGCTGTCCTCACGCTTGTCGGAGATATTAAGCAGCTCGCAAACGGTGGCAGGAACCTCCTTGGCTATGTGGTCGTAATAGTTAAGCCCGTGGCGCATATTGCAGTAATAGCTTTTGTCCGCACGGGGCATAACCACGCAGATGCCGTATTTAAGTGCGTAACGCTCAATGGAAGAAAGGCGCATCCAGGAAAGGCCGTCGCCACCCAAGCCGTGAAGCAGATACAAACACTTGTAAGCGCCGGGCTTGGCGTTGGTCTCCACCCCTATCTGCCCCACCGTAGAGCGTTGAGGGATAATTACTGCCGCCTCGGTCTGCATACCCAAAGCTTCGCTGTAAAACCTTAAATCAATAAATGCCATATTCTTCCTCCTTAGCTGTTTACCTTATATAAATCGTATGCCGCCCTGCGTATAAGATCCTCCCAGAGATACACGTCCGTACCGTGGCCTGCAAAGCAGGCGATGAAAGGCCTTTCGGCATAAACAATACCCACATCGTTACTTAAATTATCATCCTCGCCCGTTTTGTGAGCGATGGCAACCGCATCACATATCTTGCCGCCCAGCTTATGGTTTATCTGTTGCTCCAGCAGAGTGTTTATTACCTCTTTGCTTACCGCCTCGTTTATAAACTGACCGCGGTAAAGCTTTTCAAGCATCACTCCAAGCTCCTTGGGACAGATGGTGTTCTGTATACCCTTGGCAGAGGATGCGCTGTCAAACAGAAAACGGCGTATCTTGGTTTTGCCAAGTCCCATTGCTAAAAAGCCCTTTTCCACATCCTCAAGTCCGCACAGGCGTATAAGACGGTTAGTGGCGGTGTTATCACTTATACATATCATAAGTCTGCATAGAGTGCGGATATCCGTTTCCACAGCGCCGGTAAACATATTAAGCGCACCGCAGCTTGGTACCTTGTCAGACTCCTCCGTAACGATACGGTCGTCAAGGCTAAGCTCTCCTGCGGCACATTTGTTCAGCACGTGCATATACAGCGGAAGCTTGATAACGCTGGCGGCAAGGTATTCTTCGTCACCGCCCACGCTGTGTTCATAGCCCGTGGCAAGGTTTTTGTAGTAGAAACCCAAGTGCCCTTTAAGGCTTTTCATTTGCGCCTCAACGGCGGCAAGCACCGCTACCTCTTTGTTTATCATGTGGAACACCCCCCTGCTTTTAGTTACATTATAACACCAAAAACAAAAATGTCTACCCGTTTTTGAAAAACATTTAATAAATTGGGGACGCCTGCTACGGCGTCCCCTGCAATTCTGTTCTTTAACCTTCTACGGGAAAACTTTGGATAAGCTTTGCGTCGTACTTAAGAATCTGTGCGGCGTCAAGGCTGTTAACCGTGCCGTCGCCGTTTACATCGCCTGCTGCAAGTGCGTCGCCTTCAAGAGTGATAAGAAGTGCGTCGTGCTTAAGGGTCTGTGCGGCGTCAAGGCTGTTAATCGCACCGTCAACGTTTACATCGCCGTAAGCTATCACTGCTTCTTCGGAGCTTTCACCGTCGGAGCTGTCTTCGGAGCTGTCTTCGGAAGAAACAACGTCGGAGGTCTCTTCATCGGAGGAAATCACGTCAGAGCTTTCTTCGGATGTGATATCCTCGGTAGTTTCTTCGGAGGTGATGTCTTCAGAACTGTCTTCGGAGCTTGTATCGTCAATGCTTTCATCGGGGTCGTTGGGTGCAGTATAAATCTCCAACTCACCCATAGCTATGAGGAATTTGGGAGTAAGGAAGCTGATCTTAACGTATCTTGCAGAGCCAAGGGTATTGCACTGAAGTGTAAGGTTGTGGTAATGGGTGTTGGTCACTGCGGTAGAATTTACTCTGCAGGTAGCAGAGGTATACTCTGTACCGTCGATACTGAAGCTTACGTCTGCGGCATCAAGCTTGCCGAAGCTGCCTGCGTTATCGATGATGTTAAGCAGACGAACGAACTTAATCTTTTCGTTAACCTCACCAAGGTCAACTATTATCTCTATAAGCTTGCTTGTACCTGTACGGATACCAAGGGTGTGTCCGTCATTAAAGGAGCCTTCCGTGCCTATCTGACCGTTGGTAAGCTTTTGGGGAGTGCTTTCCGCAGTGGGGCCGCTGTAGTAACGGGGATCTTTGGAGGTTTCGTAAAAATTGTAAATAGGGCCGCCGTCTACGGTTATGGTATAGCTCTTATCAAGTGCTACGTTTATGCAGTCCTCGGAGGGATCTTCTGCGGGGAGGTCGCTTGCATCTTCGGGGAGAGGCTCTTCAATGGGCTCGTTTTCGTCAACCATTGCCCAAACCTCTACCTCATCAACCTGCATTTCGTTGGTAGTGTTACCGAAAACAAGCTTTAAGTAACGGCCGCTTTGTGCTTCTTTAAAACTGTAAACCACGTCGTTGGTGTTAGCTATACCTGTGTCAACCTTAGTAATGTCGCCTGCTAAGGATTCACTGAAGTTAACGCCGTCGTCGGAAACGTAAACTATAAGGTTGGAGGTGTTAAAGGTGCGTGCACCGGTTTCTGTAACACCGCGCCATGTAACATTACGGATATCGTCTCGTACCTGACCCAAGTCCATAACCATATGAAGCTGGTGCTCTACGCCGATGCTGACCATTGTCAACGCTTCGGAGCTGTTGTCTGCGGTACGGTATTTGCCGTTGGTAAGCTTTCTGCCCGTAGCGTCGCCCTGAACGGTGGAAAGGAAGGTGGGCTTGCTGCTGCCGTACTGCTCTAAAGTATAAGACTTGTTAATTGCTACGTTGCGAAGCTCGGTACCTTCGGTATCAACGATATCTTCATAGGTTTTTTCGGGAAGGGGATCTGCGTTGGGGTCGCGAACTATAAGGATGGAGTTGGCAACGCTTCTGCCTGTACCTGTGCCGCCGCCTATAAACTCATAGCTGAACTTACCGTCGCTTTCGCCCACAACAACTGCGGTAGATCCGCCGCCGTCGAAATTGATAATATCGGTGCAATTATAGGGTGCCATTATTTCCATTATCATATCGTAGTTAAAACCGTTTGTGCCTGCGTCACCGGTCTTTCTACCGTCGCAAACGAAATAGATAATAGTGCCGTCTTCCTTTATACCCACAACGCAACGCTGTGCAAACTGTTCGGAAAGACCGGGGTCTACAAGGTCGCCGTTTGCCCAACGGTCATATCCGTCAACCTTCATTGTCTGGTGAGCGTAAATAAAGTGGTATGCGTTTTCCATTGTTTCCTTGGAAGCCTCTACAGACTCCGCAACGGTAAGCACAACCTCTGTACCAACAGCAACGCTTGCAAGGTCTACGCCTGTGCCTGCGGAAAGGACAAACTGGTTGTCGCCGATAGCTACGCTACCGGATGCTTTTATTTCGCTTACAGTACCCTTAAGAGTGCCGCCGATAGAAAGGCTGCCCTCGGTTATGGTACAAACAAGCTCGGTTCTGGAGTCAGCTGCGGCAGTAGGAGATACCGCACCTATATCACTGTCAAAGTAATATATGTAATTTGCGCTGTAGGGGTTTGCTCTTTTATTGATTGCGGTAAGTTTATCGTTGTAGTTTGCCCCGCCGATGGTAAGACCGTAAACCAGCTTACTGTAAACAACGTCTGCAGTGCCGTCCTCGGCGATAACAAGGCTGTAGCCGGCAAGACCGGCATCGCCAACGGTAACCTTACCCTCGGTACCGTAAAAGCCGATGGGAGTACCGTAATTGTTGGTCTCCATAGAGAAGAAGTCGCCGTTTATTGCGGCATAAACCTCAAGACCTTCTGCCTGAGCGTTCTTAACGTCCTCAACTATTGTGTAGCCGTGGCTTGCCTTAGTGTGATACAGATAGCTGCGGAAATCGGAGGTTTTGGGGTTAAATTCCATAGTAAAGCAAACCTGCCCTATCCCCTTGCTGTCGTTGTAGCGGTACTCGTTATACACAAGCCCGTCACCTAAATTATGTACCTCGGCAGAAGTAACGGTGTAGGTGGCAACAGTATCGCCGGCCTCATACACAGCACCGGACGGAATGCAAGCCACCGCCATAATTACTGCCAAAAGCACTGCTAAAACTCTTGTAGCCGCTTTTTTCATAATTAAACGTTCCTTTCGGTTTAATAAAGTTGTGATAATTATAGCACATATTTTGCTTTTGTGAATACCTATGAAATAAAATTTTTATAAATTTTTGGGGGAGCGAAGGTTTCGGTGTCGCTTACAGAAAGAAACAGGAGCACGCTCCTGTTTCAGACCGCTGACAAAGGCACAGACCACGAAAAAAGAAAAATATAATTACACACAAAGATGAAAAGTCAGGGCGCACCCCTGACTTTTCTGCATTGCATTGTGTTTTTTTCGTT
>SVRF01000076.1 GCA_015064945.1 Oscillospiraceae bacterium
AATTAAAATAACGTTGTTCGCTGGTAACTCTTACAAGCTTGTTTCCAAATACAATTATCCCTTCACCGCGATATATAAAATATCTGACCTCACCTTTCACGGTGCATTGTTTTTGGGCTTGCCACATCAGCACAGCAAGGTGTCCATTGGTGTTATGTACCGTAATAAAATTGCAGTAATCTATAGTAAAATAGTTCCTAATGTGACTTGTATGCAATGCTCTTGCTTGCGCCTTACAACAGGGGCACAAGCAACAATCCTCGGTTTTCTTGGCTTTACCGTCTGTAGGATCGAGAAAACCTATCTGACCGTAATTTGAATGACAATAGCCGCCTTCTACTCTTTCTAAATAAAATTGTTTACCGCATTCGGTACAAACAACCTCGCAACATTTTTCTTTTAAACCCGTAAGCGGATCCGTCCAATAGCCTGTTTTGTATACCAATGCACCGGTATTTAAAAAGCCTCTTCGCTTTAGCTCTTCAACGGACTCCTTCGGGGGCTGTAACGGCAAAGCTTCAACCGTTGCAAGTATTTCCTTTTCGTCAATTGCCATAGTCCCCCTCAAAAGAAGTCCGCAAGGTTTACAAAAGGTTCGGGCTCTGTTGTGCCCTCTCCGTTGTTATCCTTGGAGGATGATGGAAGCTTATAGAAATCGCGTAGCAGCTCGTCTGCCTTTGTCGGAGTTATGCAAAACTTCTTTTCTCTGCCGTGGTTTTTATCGGCGTATTCCTGTAGCATATTGGCAGCGGCTTCTATGTTCATTTGCTCGTTTTGTAAATCTGCGTATAGAATATCTGCTATATTGTCACTTTCTGCCCCTATATCCTTTAGTTGTTCGCCAACCGTGTAAGGCGGCTCGAACTCTTTAAACCTCTTTTGTTGTTTTTCTATCTCCGCTATAAGCTTGTCCTTTATTAAACTCATTGTTTACTCCTCTCGTTGTTAGAAGGTCCGAATATCCTTATAACGCCGCCGTCGAAGGGAACACGGTAGTTATGAACATCAGCCTCCGTTACGTACATGTGTCCAAATATGGTCTTCATGTTTTTCCACACGCCCCAGGGCACGCGGTAAAATCGGTCGGTGCCGAAGCAAAGAAGCACAAAGCAAAGTGCCTTCATCTGCTGATGAGCGTCCAGGTTATCCCTTTGATTTTGGGTAAGCCTTGCAAAGGGAAACCTGTCTGTATCTGTTTGCTTTGCTTCAAACCTCACTGACCTGCCATCAGACATAGTACCGGAATAGTCTGCCTGCGCTTGCTTGGTATAACAGGCTAGAAACCTCCCTCTCCTATCAGGTTTACTAAGAGGGCGCATCGGCTCAGGTGTTTTTTCGACCTTTGCTATTCCTTTTGCCTCATACCACTCCAAGGAGCTTTCTATAAGCTCCTCAAAGGCGGCGCCGTTTTCACGGTTGCGGTATCCAATATAAGCCGCCATACTGTTGTTTTTAACCTTTACGCCGTACATTGGTAATCCTCCGTTATCCAGTCGGGAGCTTCCCACTTGGGAGGCGCATCACCGTTTTTATACATAATAACAGACACATACCAATGCCCGTTGTATTCGTTGTATCGATTATAGCAACGCACAAAGGTATATCCCTTGTATCTGTTTTCCCAATACGCTTTATCATCTACACGCTGTGCTGCCATCTTGGACACTGCGTTTTTGCTTACTTTACCGTCTTTTATCACCAGCACAGGTTTAACCAAATTGCGGGAATAGCTGAAGCGTTTTACGCCGTTAGGATCCTTACACATGTACTTTCCTGCAGCTTCGGGGCCAAACTTATCGGGCTGATATCGGCAGCAGTTTGTACGCATACCTTTGGGCCACATCTCCTCTAAGGTTTTTGAGTCCAGACCACCGGTAAGAAAAAGATGGAAATGCCAATTACAGCACCCTGCGTATGGACCGGATTTATACACCTGCTTTTCAATTCTGTAGGCGTATTTGAACGGTCGCTTAAGCTTATCAATGCTCTTTTTAAGCTTGTCTATTACGGAAAGCAAAAATTTGCTTTTGGGGCTTCTTTCAAGATCATTGCGAGCCTCTAACATATCCGACTGCAGACTTTTTAAAAGTGATGCCCTTTTCGTCTTAACACGTCGTAGATAGTTAACTATATCACGTCGCGCTACCGCTTCATCCTGCGGAGCGTATGCAGTATCGTATGTAGGGTGCATAAAGTAGTCTGTGGTATCAAAGTTTGCATTTATAAGTCTTATAAGCTTTTTTTCAGCCATAAGCTGATTGTATCGGATCTGTGCTTCGGTAGAAGGTTTTGTCTTAGGTGCTCTTGTCGGCATCTTGTTGCCGTTATCAAACACCGG
Organism: Oscillospiraceae bacterium; assembly: GCA_015064945.1. Taxonomy (GTDB): domain Bacteria; phylum Bacillota; class Clostridia; order Oscillospirales; family CAG-382; genus SIG636. The sequence continues at coordinate 2,339 of SVRF01000076.1, forward strand.
AAAAAAGTCGACTTCCAGCATAGGGCCGGAGCGGGTTCGTTTTTCCCTAATCATCCCTTACACCTCCGCCTGCCAAATGTGGCATTGCTATATTTACTTCATTTTCAATTTTCGATTCAAAGTCGAAAACACTGTTATACAGTGATGTTCTGAGATATGCTATGGGATGGGTTATTTTATAGGTGGCTTCACGGTATCCGCGGATCACAGATCTTACTCGGTCAAAATCAATGCGGCCGTATATCTCTTGCACAACCGAAACCGATCGCTTCTCCTTCCCTATACTTATCTCGGCATCAGGACTCAAGCACATAACCTCTGCTATTATCCTCGCTATCTCCTCTGCCTGCTCCTTATCTGTGGGCGGCATTGCCATTACTTCGATTTGCTTTCGAACAGCCGCAAGCGCAGTACCGAATCGCCCGATATGATTATGATTTTGACGTGACTTTTCAGCGCCGCTGTTTTCCTTAAAATAGTTCACGGTAAACTCCTTTCTATGGCGCGCCTCGTATCGTTGATTTAATACTATACAATACAAGGCCGCAAACGAAGCGAAAATGCGCTTCGTTACTTGACTTTTCGCCGTTACCGTGTTATCATATACGTGGGTGTTTTGATAACGGCGAAAGCCTTTTCAAATCGGTTCGGCTGTCATGTGCTAATGGCAGCCGTTTTTCTTTTTTGTTTCAAGCAAGATCTGATAACGGGTCATAGCTTTTCACCTTTGTTTTACGAAGCGCCGCGCGGGCTTCTTTTGTATGCGTTGCCGCAACGGAATAGGATACTCCCACGCGTTCCGCAGCTTCCGCAACAGACAAGCCGCAGTTTATGTAAGCTATAAGTCTGGACTTCATTATCGCTTTTTCTTTTCGGTATTCACCTTTTGCGGGAGGCTTCTTACCGGGCGCTTGGTATCTATCTCCCAACACCGCAATAATCGTTTCCTTACCTACGGCGTACAATTCCGCCAGTATCTTTATTTGCTTTTCTTTATCCTTTG
>SVRF01000042.1 GCA_015064945.1 Oscillospiraceae bacterium
TGCGCCGATGGGAAGACCGTTTTCAGAGAACGCAGTCTGAGTTCTGCCGTATGCCAACTGCTTGAAGATTTCTCTCATAGCAACGTTGATAGCGTCGCAAACCAAGTCGGTGTTGAGAGCTTCAAGAAGGGTTTTACCCTGAAGAATTTCAGCAGCCATAGCTGCGGAGTGGGTCATACCGGAACAACCGAGAGTCTCAACAAGAGCTTCTTCGATTATACCTTCCTTAACGTTGAGGGTAAGCTTGCAGCAACCCTGCTGAGGAGCGCACCAGCCAATACCGTGAGAAAGACCGGAGATATCCTTAATCTCGTAAGACTTAACCCACTTGCCCTCTTCGGGGATAGGGGCGGGACCGTGCTTGGGGCCCTTGGCTACTACGCACATTGACTGTACTTCGTGTGAATAATTGAGCATTTGTGTGTCCTTCCTTATATATTATTTTTTAATAATTTCGCAGTAAACAACACCTGCAGCTGCTGCAGCGTTGGACTCATCGGTATCCATGTGGAATGCAGGTGAAAATTTTTCGCTTACACGGCAAACAACGTCGTCGAATATAAGAGGACGTGCGCTGTCAAGCTTAACCATAACGATTTCCTTATCGCAAACGCCGTTGGCGGCAGCACACTCGGGGGTGAGGTGCAGGTGTCTCTTAGCGGCGATAGCGCCTTCTTTGATAACAACTTCGCCTTCGGGGCCGATAAGCTTAACGGAAGCACTGCCTGCGATGTCGCCGCTTTCCTTAATGGGAGCGGTAATGCCGATAGAGCGTGCGTCGGTAAGAGAAAGCTCCACCTGTGTGGCGGGACGGGTGGGACCGAGAACGATAACGTTCTTAAGTGCGGACTTAGGGCCTTCTACGGTAACTCTTTCTTCGCAAGCGAACTGACCGGGCTGGGAAAGGTCCTTCTTATGGGTAAGTGTGTGACCCTTACCAAACAAAATCTCCACGTGTTCAGCGGTGAGATGCACGTGTCTGGCAGAAGTCTCGGCAATGATTTTTTCAGCCATAGCGTTTATGATGTTTTCCGAAAAGAAAACATCTTCCTCCTTATACAATAATTTATCACTACGTCATTATACAACAAAACAAAGCGCATTTCAAGATTAAATGTTGACTTTTATAATTTTTTATATATAATGTAAATTAGTACATAATGCCATAATGCGTTATTATAAGCAAAATTACCGAAAGGATTGGAAATATACTATGGAAATTACTTTTGCAGACAGATGTAAAGACTTAAAACCTTCCGCCATAAGAGAGCTTTTTAAGAAAATATCGGTTGAGGGAGCAATAACTTTTTCAGCAGGTAGCCCCTCTCCTTTGTCCTTCCCCGTAGAGGAGTTTGCGACTATTGCGGCGGATATATTTAAAAACGATTCAACAAACGCTCTGCAATACAGCGTTACAGAAGGTTATCCCAAGCTTAGAAAGCAGATAGCCGACCGCCTTAAGGAGCGCTTCTACGTTGGTGCCGATTATGACGACCTTATTATTACCACAGGTGGTCAGCAGGCAATAGACCTTACCGCAAAGGCACTTTGTAATGAAGGTGACGTGGTGATATGCGAAAACCCCAGCTTTATCGGTGCCCTAAACGCATTCCGCGCGTATAATCTTAAGCTTGTAGGCGTTGATATGGACGACGACGGTATTAACGTGGAGAAGCTTGAAAAAGCACTTAAGGAAAACAAAAACGTTAAGCTTATATACCTTATCCCTACATTCCAAAACCCCACGGGTATAACTATGCCTCTCAAGAAGCGTAAGGCGGTTTTGGAGCTTGCTCAAAAGTACAACGTGTTTATACTTGAGGACGACCCGTACGTTGAACTTCGTTTTACCGGCGTGCCTGAGCCCGAGATCAAAAGTCTTGACACCGACGGCAGGGTAATATACTGCGGCTCTTTCTCCAAGATACTTTCCGCAGGTATGCGTCTCGGTTATCTTTGCGCACATAAGGATATCGTTAACAAGGCAATAGTACTAAAGCAGGTTTGTGATACTCATACCAATATACTCAGCCAGATGTTGGCTTCCCGTTTCATGGAAGAGTATAATCTTGATGCACACATCAAGCAGATAAAGGACCTTTACCGTTCCAGGTGTTCGCTTATGCTTTACTGCATCAACCAGTGCTTCCCCGACTGTGTAAAGCACACCATACCCGAAGGCGGTATGTTTATTTGGGCGACCCTGCCCGAAGGCTACGATGCGGCAGAATTTGCCAAGAAGGCTATGGAGCATAAGATAGCCATTGTTTCCGGTGCCACATTCCTTGCTGACCCCGAACAAAAGAGCAACGCTTTCCGTCTTAATTTCTCCACACCTTCCGATGAGGATATCGTGGAGGGCATTAAGCGTTTGGGTGACTTACTTAAAGAAGAGTTAAAATAAACTTAGTATAATTGAAAAAGGCGGTTTAGTAATGGACGCTAACATAAACAACACAGAAGTAAAAAAGAAGACTATATTTTCGGGAATACAGCCATCGGGCAATTTGACAATCGGGAACTATTTGGGTGCCCTTAAAAATTGGGTCGGTTTACAGAAGGACTATAACTGTCTGTTCTGTTCCGTGGATATGCACTCCATAACTGTAAGGCAGACCCCTGCAGAGCTTCGCCGCAGAAGCGTGGAAACTCTTGCGCTCTATATGGCGGCAGGTATTGACCCCGAGGAGAACATACTGTTTATACAGAGCCATGTGCCCGCCCATGCAGAGCTTGCCTGGGTGCTTAACTGCTATACTATGTTTGGCGAGCTTTCACGAATGACTCAGTTCAAGGAAAAATCTCAGCGTCATTCCGAAAACATAAACGCAGGTCTTTTTACCTATCCTGCTCTTATGGCGGCAGATATTTTGCTTTATCAAACAGATCTGGTGCCTGTTGGTCTTGATCAAAAACAGCATCTTGAGCTTACGAGGGATATAGCAAACCGCTTTAACGGCGTTTACGGTGATACCTTTACTGTGCCCGAACCTTATATACAGAAAATAGGTATGAAGATAATGTCTCTTACCGAACCCGAGAAGAAGATGAGCAAGTCTGACCTTTCCGGCGGCAGTGTGGGCATACTTGATAAGCGTGACGATATAGTACGAAAGATAAAGCGTGCCGTTACCGACAGCGGCAGTGAGGTAAGATATTCCGAGGATAAGCCCGGAGTAAGCAACTTGCTTACCATTTACTGTGCATTCACGGGCAAAACCATAGAAGAAGCCGAAAAAGAATTTGACGGTCAGGGCTACGGCACCTTTAAGGCGGCTGTAGCGGAAGTCTGTGCGGATGCTCTGGGTGTTTTGCAGGACAGATATAATGAAATCCTTAAGGATAAGGATTATCTTAACACTATGCTTAAGAACAATGCAGAGCGTGCCGCATATCTTGCACGCAAGACTTTAAGCAAGGTATACAGGAAGATAGGTTTTTACCAACCTAAATAATTGAAAGAGAGGGCACACACCCTTGGCGAAGAATATACAGAAGAAAGATTACGATGCACAAAGCATAACCTCCTTAAAAGGTGCGGACAGGGTGCGTAAGCGTCCTGCTGTAATATTCGGCTCCGACGGTTTGGAGGGCTGCGAGCATTCGTTCTTTGAAATACTTTCAAATTCCATAGACGAAGCGCGTGAAGGTTACGGCAACACCATAAACATAACCGTGTTCAAGGACCATACTATGCAGGTTGAGGACTTTGGCAGAGGTGTGCCTCTTGATTGGAACGAAAAAGAACAGCGCTATAATTGGGAGCTTGTATACTGCGAGTTGTACGCAGGCGGTAAATACGAGAACAATGACGGCGGCGCTTACGAGTACTCCTTGGGTCTTAACGGCCTTGGCGCTTGCGCTACTCAGTGCGCTTCGGAGTTTATGGAGGTTACTGCTTATACGGGCGGTACAAAGTATTCAATAAGCTTTCAAAAGGGTGAGCCTGTAACAGAACTGACAAAGGAAGAATGCCCAAAGAATAAGCGAGGGACCGTTGTTCGTTGGAAAAGTGACAGGGAAGTGTTTACAGATATAAACATCAGCCGTGAATTTTTCAGCGATTGTCTTAAAAAGCAGGCGGTTGTAAACAGCGGACTTACTCTTAACCTTAAGTGGCAGAACCAGGACGGAAGCTTTGATACCGAAAGCTATTGTTACGAAAAAGGCATAGAAGGATATATAGAAGAGCTTGTAGGTGTGAATTATCTGAGCGCGCCGGTTTCCTATTCCGCAGAGCGTGTAGGTAGGGACAGAGAAGACAAAAGCGACTATAAGCTTAAGATGGAGTTCTCTTTTTGCTTCTCCAACGATGTTAATCTCATAGAGTACTATCATAACTCTTCTTTTTTGCAGCACGGCGGCTCTCCCGATAAGGCGGCGCGTCTTGCTTTTGCGGGTAGTGTAGATACTTATTTAAGAAATAACGGAAAATATAATAAAAATGAGTCTAAGATCACCTTTGCGGATGTGGAGGACTCACTTGTTTTGGTAGTAAGCTCTTTTTCTACCCAAACATCCTACGAAAATCAGACAAAAAAGGCTATAACCAACGAGTTTATATACAAAGCGATGACCGAGTTTTTCCGTCAGAGTATCGAGGTATATTTTGCGGAAAACCGTACTGATGCAGATAAAATCTGCCAGCAGATTTTGGTTAATAAGCGTAGTCGTGAATCGGCGGAGAGTATGCGTGTAAAGACAAAAACCAAGCTTACCGCACCTCTTGATATAAATAACTCTGTTGAGAAATTTGCCGGCTGTCGCAGCCGTGACCCTGAAAGGTGCGAGCTTTATATAGTAGAGGGTGACTCTGCAATGACAAGCTGTAAGCTTGCCAGAAATGCAGAATTTCAGGCAATAATCCCCGTAAGAGGTAAAACTCTCAACTGTCTGAAAGCAGGCTACGACCGCATCTTTAAAAGCGATATAATAATGGACTTAATAAAGGTCATAGGTTGCGGTGTGGAGATTAAGGGCGGCAAACACGCAAAAGGTGTGCCCGGCTTCGATTATGAAGCCTTGCGTTGGAATAAGATAATTCTCTGTACCGATGCCGACGAGGACGGATTTCAGATACGCACATTGCTTCTGACTATGTTTTACAGTCTGCTCCCCACGCTTATAGAGAAGGGAAGAGTTTACATTGCGGAAACTCCCCTTTATGAGATAACTGCAGGCGGCAAGACATATTTTGCATACAGCGAAGCGGAAAAGGCAAAAATCCTTGAAGAGCTTGGCAATGTTCGTTTTACCCTTCAGCGTTCTAAAGGTTTGGGTGAAAACGAGCCGGAAATGATGTCTCTTACAACTATGGCACCTGCTACTCGCAGGCTTATAAGAATAATGCCCGAGGATAAGGACAAAACATTCGAAATGTTTGATGTGCTTCTGGGCGACAATATTGAAGCAAGAAAAGAGTTTATTTCAAAGTTTGGCAGTAAGTACGTAGACCTTGCCGATATCTGATTTGCTTAAAAAGCGGAGGACAACAAAGGATGGCGAAAAAGAAACAGTCTGTTGTTGCAGATGTGCCTGCGGCACCTGCGACGGAGCGTCATATAACAGATATACTTGAATCAAATTATATGCCCTACGCTATGAGCGTTATAATTTCAAGGGCTATACCCGCTATCGACGGATTTAAGCCCAGTCATAGAAAATTACTGTATACAATGTATAAAATGGGACTTTTAAAGGGCCCAACCATTAAATCGGCAAAAATAGCCGGCGCAACTATGACCCTTAACCCTCATGGCGATGCTTCCATTTATGAAACAATGGTGCGTCTTACAACAGGTAAGGGAACCTTGCTTCATCCTTTTATTGAGTCTAAGGGCAGTTTCGGCAAACATTATTCCGATTCTCCTCCTGCGGCTTCCCGTTATACCGAAGCAAAACTTGCGATGATAAGCGAAGAGATATTCGGCGGCATTGATAAGGATGCGGTTGACTTTGTCCCCAATTACGACAATACCGAAACAGAGCCTACGATACTTCCTACCGCTTTTCCCAATATTCTTGTATCTCCCAATATGGGTATTGCTGTAAGTCTTGCAAGCAACATATGTTCCTTCAATCTTAACGAAATATGCGATGCTACCATTGCATATCTTAAAAACGGAACGATAAGCACTTGGGAATTGCTTGATATTATTAAAGCACCTGACTTCACTACCGGTGGTCTTTTGGTGTATAACAGAGAGCAATTGGCAAGTATTTACGAAACCGGCAGGGGCAGGGTAAAGATAAGGGCAAAATATGAATATGTAAAAAGCGAAAACCTTATCGAGATAACCGAAATACCCTATACCACTACGGGCGAAAAGATAATAGCATCCATTGTCAGCCTTGTGAAGGAAGGCAAAATAAAGGAAATATCCGATATCCGTGACGAAATAGATATAAGCGGTCTCAAGATTACCATCGACCTAAAGCGCGGTGCAGACCACGAAAAACTTATGGCAAGACTGTTTAAGTCTACTCCTTTAGAGGATAGCTTTGCCTGCAATTTTAATATCCTTATAGGTAATGTTCCTCAAACAATGGGTATACCCGCAATACTTGAGGAGTGGGTTGCATTCCGTACAGAATGTTTACGCCGTAATTTTACCTACGACCTCAACAAGAAGAGTGATAAGCTTCATCTGCTTTACGGTCTGCGTGAGATACTTTTGGATATAGATAAAGCCATAAGGATAGTAAGAAAGACTGAAAAAGATGAGGACGTTATCCCCAACTTGATGAAGGGCTTTAATATCGATAAAATTCAGGCGGAATACGTTGCGGAGATAAAACTTCGCAACTTAAATAAAGATTATATTATAAAGCGTATTGAAGAGATAGATGATCTGGAAAAGGAAATAGCCCGTCTTGAGGTTATTGTCGGAAGCGACAGGCTTATACACGACGAAATTATAAGCCAGCTGGAAACGATAAAGAAAAAGTACGGTATGCCCAGAAAGACCGTACTTATATATGAAGATGAGATAGATGATACCTCTATTATCAACGAGGTGGAGGACTATCCTGCGACCGTGTTCCTTACAAAGGAAGGCTTCTTTAAGAAGTGCTTGCCCGCTTCTCTTCGTGTGAGCAATGCTCATAAGCTTAAGGAGGGCGACGAGCTTTACCAAAGCTTTGAAACCTCTAACACGGCAGATCTCTTGTTCTTTACGGATAAGGCACAGCTTTATAAGGCTAAGCTGGATAACTTTGATTCCTGTAAGGCTTCTGCACTTGGCGATTATATTCCCTCTGTTCTCGGCTTTGACGAAGGCGAAAAAGTGGTATGTATGCTTGTAACAAAGGATTATACCGAACAGATGGCACTTTTCTTTGAGAACGGTAAGGCTGTTAAACTCCCTATTTCCGTGTATCAAACAAAAACAAACAGAAAGCGTCTTTCTGGTGCATTCTTCGAAAAATCCCCCCTTATTGCGGCGTTCACTGTGGCAGAAGGGGCGGAGTATCTTGTTACCTCGAACGCTTCCAAGGCCTTGCTTGTTAATGAGAATCAGCTTTGCGAAAAAACCACTCGTACCTCCTCAGGTGCAACGGTATTTACCTTGCGGAGAGGGCAGACGGTAAACGGCGTTTTCGTTTACGGTACCGATGGCTGTATAAAGTTGGAAAACGAAAAGAAGTACAGAAAGACCTCTTTGCCTGTAGCAGGGGTAGCATACGAGACCTTTAAGCAAGAGACCTTGCTGTAAAAAGCTTTTAATATTTTTCAGGAGTATTTATGTTTAACAACGCAAAATTTAAATATGCGGCGTTATTTGCGGCAGCTGTGCTTTTGCCGCCGTTTGTAGCTGTGTATGTTGACTTGTCGGGACTTTTGCCCGCTGCCCTTTTGTCTTCCGTGATATTGGGAGTACTTACGGCAAGCGCTCCTTTGGCTTTATCTTTTGCTGTCCCCGTAGGTCTTTACGCATGGGGTTATGTGTTATTCGGTGATTTTTTGTCCCCTGTAACGCCTTTGATTTTCTTGCCCGCAGGCTTTTTGGCAGGTCTGTGTATGCGCCGTAAATGTTCACGCAGGCTTACTGTTGCATTGACCTCGGCAGGCTTTTTGTTAAGCTTAGCGGCAGAGTTTGCCATTGTCACCTATTCTATTTGCGGCAGCTTGTCTGCTAAGGCAATGAATGCCACTTACAACGAGCTGTATGTTTTCTTTACAAATGCTGCGTATAACAGTATCTACAACGTGTTAAATACCAATGCTAAAAGTTACGGTCTTGCCGAGTCGGATGTGGCTTTGTATACGACTTCCTACATCAAATCCTATAGACCTATGTTTTTCGGAACGGTGTTGCTTATATGTAACATAGTTTCCTATCTTTTTACGGCGGTATCAAAACGAATTTTGAAATACTTGGATGCAGAAAAACACGACGGTCTTCCCGGCATTAACGGCAGTTGGGAATTTGTTCTTTCCAAAAGCTCTGCAACGGTGTTTATAGTTTGCTATGTTTGCTTGTTCTTGGGCGGCGAAACCTTAAGCTTGCCGCAAGCCTCTGCTTTTTATGCTGTAATGCTTGCAATAGTTGGCGGCGTTTTTCTTATGGCGTTCCGTTCCTTGCGCAGTAAATTGCATATCAGCAATTCAAACCTAATAATCGCAAGTGTCATTCTGCTGTTTTTCTTCAGCGGCTCTATTTTGGATATCGTTACAATCATACTTGCAATAATCGGTCTTTCCGCAACCTTTAAGCAGGATAAAAAGGGGGATGAAAGCGTTGAAAAGAATTAAGTTTTTTGTTAAAGAAAACAAGGATACGGTTGTAGCCGTAGGCATCTTGCTTTTCTTTTCTCTCGTTGCTTTTCTCGCTTCCTTTCCGCTTTTTGCTATAGCCTTGCTTGTTGCAGGTGTTGGGTATTGTGCATACCTATACTATCGTTTTAACGTCAAATACAGAAACGCTCCCGTAGATTCCGAGGACGCTATGGCATCTCTTACCGTAGATGTACTTACAAAGCTGGGTTTGCCCATAGTTATGGTTTCGGCTGACGACAGCATTACTTGGTACAACAGAGCGTTTTCCGATAATAAAGAATACTTTGGCTCTGTAAAATACGGTCAAAGCTGTAAAGAGCTTTGCGGTGGTGCCATAAGCCACGCATCTCTTAAAAAAATAAAAGGTCAATATGATATAAAAGTCGGCGGTAAGGTTTTTAGCGTGCATCCTGTAGAGGTTTCCACTATGGGCACAAACTATTATCTTGCCATATTTGTAGACGCTTCCGATAAGGCACAGCTTGAAAGTTTGCTTAAAAATCGCAACATAGTTGTAGGTTATGCGGCGGTCGATAATGCGGCAGAGATATCTTCCTATTTGCAGGACAGTTACCGTTCTATGGTTGCAAAGGCTTATTCTGAATTGCATAATTGGGTTACCGGTATGGACGGTATCGTGCGCGAGTATGACCGTGATAAGTATATTATTTTTGTGGATGAAGAAAACTTTGCTCCCAATATTAACAAGAAATTTGATATATTGGAAAAAATAAACAACGCTGTTGCGGGCGACAGTAATCGACTTACCCTTTCTATGAGCTTTGCTCGTATGCAAGGCAGTCTTACCGAAAAAGAAGCTGCGGCAAAAAGTGCATTGGATTACGCCTTCCAAAGAGGCGGTGCGCAGGTTATTGTAAAGACAGAGACGGGCAGCACCTCCTATGGCGGCCAAATTAAGGCAATGGAGCGTACAACCAAAATCAAGTCAAGGGTTACAGCGGATAAACTTAAGGAGCTTATGCTTTCTGCAACAAATATAATTGTAATGGGGCATAAGAATATAGATGTGGACGCAATAGCTGCTTCTTGTGCGGTTGCACGTTTTGCTATGGAGCTTCAAAAACCAATCAATATTGTTATCAACGCTACGGATAAGGCTTTAGAGCCTGCATTGGAATTGATAGGCGGTCTTGAAGAATACGAAAATGTATTTGTTGATAACGTGAGAGGGCAGGAACTTTTGGGTCCAGACTCGCTTGTAGTTATAGTGGATGTTAGCAACCCTGTTATCTTTGAAGCGGTGGATATATATAAAAACGCACAAAACGTAGCGATAATCGACCACCACGTTCAAACCAATGAGTTTGAGGTTACTCCCTTACTTCAGTATATCGACCCAACGGCGTCTTCTGCATCTGAGCTGATGTGTGAAATATTGGAGCAGGCGTTGCCCCGCTCCGTGCTTAAGTCGGGAGAGGCGGAGCTTTTGTACGCCGGTATTATGCTGGACACACAAAAGCTTACACGTAATTTGGGCGTGCGCACCTTTGGCGCTGCAATGTATCTGCGATTGGACGCTAAAATGCTTGCAAGGGCACAGGGACTGTTTAAGCCCGACATAAGAGAATATACAAAACAGGCTGTGTTCAGAAAAAATACGGTTTTGTATAAGGACTGCATAGGCATATCCTATTATGACGGGGACGTGCTGCTGGAAAATCATCTTATGGCGTCTATCGCCGCAGACGGTATGCTTGGCATATCCTCTGTAAAGGCGTCCTTTGCTTTGTGTACGGTAGGCAGTAATGTGCATATCTCGGGTCGCTCCGACGGCAGTATAAACGTGGCGCTTATTCTTGAAAAACTTGGTGGCGGCGGTCGATTTGAAGCGGCGGCAACGGTAATGAAGGAAACAACAATGAGACAGGCAAGAGAACGCTTAAATCTTGCTATTGATGAGCACTTTAACGAAAAGAACGGTACAGGAGGTATTTTGTAATGAAAGTTGTATTACTTGCAGACGTAAAGGGACAAGGTAAAAAAGGTGAGTTAGTAAATGTTTCTGACGGATATGCCCGCAATTTTTTGTTCCCCAAAAAGCTTGCTATGGAGGCAAACGCAAAAATACTTAACGAGATAAAGAACAAGAATGAAGCGGAAATGTATAAAAAGGCAGAAGATAAAAAAGCCGCACTTGCGCTTTCAGAAAAACTAAAAGATGTGGTTGTAAAATTTAAGTCTACGGGCGGTGCTGATGGCAAGCTTTACGGCGCTGTGACCGCAAAGGATATATCCGATAAGCTTTCTGCTGACCACGGCATAAGTATTGACAAAAGAAAAATTTCCATTTCCGATAACATTAAGTCTGTTGGTGAGTACATACTTGACGTAAAGCTTTATCCCGAAATAAGCGCAAAGCTTAAGGTCGTTGTGGAAGCGTAAGCAAATCCCCTAAAGAAAGGATGCCGATTTTTTCGGCACAAACGGTGAAGCTATGGCAGACAATCTTACCATACGACAAATGCCCTACTCCTTGGAAGCGGAGCAGGCTCTTTTGGGTGCCGTAATTTCCGATGCGGAAAAACTTAATGAAGTTCCCTTTTTAAAAACAAGCGATTTTTATTTATCACAGCATCAAACAATATACTCTATTTTGGTGGATATGTACCGCCAAAGTAAGAGAATAGATATGGTTACCCTTCTTGACGAGCTCGGCAAGGCGGAGGCCCTTAAAGGGACCGATCTGGTTAAATATATAAAGCTGTTGGTAGAGTCTGCGGCATTTTCTTCAAATATTGAAGAACACGCAAAGATAATACGCGATAAGGCGGTTCTTCGCACACTTATTGATGTGTCTCAGGGTATAACAGAAGATGCGTATTCTGCCGTAGAAGATGTAGATACTATCGTCGGTAACGCAGAACAGCGTATATACGATATATCCAACAGTAAGTATACAGAGGGATTTTCACATATATCCGAAGCAATAAAAGAGGACCTTGATATTCTGGACCGTCGTGCCAACGACCCTGAAAGTCTTATGGGCGTATCCTCTCACTATAAAGAGCTGGATAATATACTGCGCCTTGGCAAGGGAGACCTTATCATAGTAGGCGGCAGACCGGGTATGGGTAAAACCACCTTTGCTATGAATATAGGTACAAATGTGGCTAAAGCTCCGTTAAAAGACGGTACAATGCCCGAGGTTGTTGTGTTTTCTTTGGAGATGACAAAGCAACAGTTGGCAGAGCGTATTTTGTCCGCAGAAGCCTTGGTTGACAGCAACTCTTTAATGAAGGGCAGTATCACCACCGATATGTGGAAGAAGCTTGCAGATGCAGCGGGCAGACTTTCTAAAACACAGCTTTTGCTTGACGAAAGTTCTAACATAACAGTAACCGAGATGAAGGCAAAGCTTCGCAGACTTAAGAATTTGGGTCTTGTTATAATAGACTATCTACAGCTTATGCATTCTGAAAGACATACCGATAACCGTGTTCTTGAGATAGGTAACATAACCCGTGACCTTAAGCTTATGGCAAAGGATCTGGGTGTCCCCGTAATACTGTGTTCTCAGCTTAGAAGAGAGTCCAGTGCTACCTCCAAGCCGGGAGAACGGATGCCTCAGATATCCGATCTTAGAGACTCGGGCGCCATAGAGCAGGATGCGGACGCAGTTGTACTTTTACACCGTGACGATTATTATAACACCGGTGACGGTGAAAGTGACGGTGGTATTCCGGTTGCTAAAGTAATTGTTGCAAAGAACAGACACGGTGCGCCGGGAACAATAAACCTTTCTTGGTATGGCTCTTATTTTAAATTTGTTTCTGTGGAAACAAGGTATGAAGATAAATAAATGAAACTAATACAAAGCTTTGAAAAAAACGTGTCGGAATATTTGCAAAGCTTTAATATTCCGCTGAAGGATAAAAAAATACTTGTCGCTTTGTCGGGCGGGGCAGATTCTGTTACGCTTTTGCTTGTTCTTTTGTCGCTTGGCAAAAAGCTTGGTTTTTCTGTTTCTGCTTTGCACGTAAATCACGGCATACGCGGCGAGGAGGCTTTGCGCGACGAGAAGTTTTGCATAAAGCTATGCTGCGATAAAGACGTAGAGCTTGCGGTTTATCACGCTGATATACCTACGATGGCGGCGGAACGTAAAAAAAGCGTAGAAAGCTGCGGCAGAGATTACCGCTATGAGGTTTTAACCGCCTGTTGTAAGGAAAAGGGCATAGATTATATCGCAACTGCCCATAATGCAAACGATAATGCCGAGACCGTTCTTTACAATTTGTTAAGAGGAAGCGGTAGTGAAGGGCTTTGCGGAATTCCCAAACTAAGGGACAATATTATAAGACCTCTGCTTAGTACGGAGCGCAAGGAGATAGAGGCTTACCTTAACGCATTGGAACAGGACTATGTTACGGACGGAACAAACATCGATAATTGCTATACCCGTAATTATATTCGTAACGTGATTTTGCCTGCCTGTCAGATCGTTAACGGTGATGCTGTCAACGCAATAAACCGTGCTGCTCTTGCGGTAAGTGAAGATTGTGCGTATTTGAACACTATGGCAAAAAGTGTCGAAAAAGGCGGCGATTTGCGTAATGTGCCTCCTGCTTTGCAAAGCAGGCTTATAAAAAACGAGTATAGGAGACTCTTTGGAGGCGGCTTGGAAGGCGTGCACATAAATGCCGTAAAAAACACTCTTGACAGTACGGAAACAAAATATGTAGCCCTTCCCAACGATGTAACAGCCGTGATTTGCCGCGGTAAGCTTAGCTTTGACAGCGGTGAAGCCTTGCCTGTTATTGAAGAAAAAACGTTGCTTTTTGGGAATAATGAGGTTGCCGATGGATGTGTGAGCGTGTTCGTTGGCACATATGGAGATGGCGGAGTTCGTATAAAGAAGGACGCCGTGTGCGGAAGCATATTTGTCAGGTCGAGAAAAGAGGGTGACAGAATTTGCGTCCGCAAAATTAACCGCAGTATAAAAAAATGCTTTATAGATAAAAAAATCCCACCGGCATTTAGGGATATTATACCAATTATATGTGACGAAAAGGGTATAATATATGTGCCCCATATCGGTGTTGCCGATAGGGTGTGCCCTAAAAAGGGTGAGGAATATTTTTCCGTTTGTGTTACAATGGATGAAAGGTTTGGTTTGCTGAAAGATGAAGAAAAGTAAGAACGTCTTTTTATGGATCGCCATATTTGTTGTTGTTATAATTGCCGCAACCTATATGTTTGACACTACCGGTGAGGAACTTGTATACAGCGACGTTTTGGAAATAATAGAAAAAGGGCAGTCCTCCGATGGTAAAAAGATAGAGCTGGTGACAATTGATGAAGGCGGCAATGTCGTAATCAATTACGAGAACAAAACATACACCTCATACCGTCTTAAGGATTGGACGGTGTTCTATGAGGATGTAAAGACCACCCTGCAAGAGAATAATATTAAGTTCAATATAGAGGCACCTACCACCTTGCCTTGGTGGTTCCCTGTGCTTGCCTACGGTGGTATAATTATACTTCTTGTGGTGCTGTGGCGCAGTTTTATCTCCCGTGCTTCTTCCAAGGATGGACTTGGCGGCGGCGGTGGCTTTGGAGGCAGAATGAACTCCTTTGCCAAGGCGAAGACAAAGCTGGGGGCAGATGAAAAAAACAAGGTTTACTTTAAGGATGTTGCAGGCGCTGACGAAGAGAAGGAAGAACTTAAGGAGATAGTTGACTTCCTTAAAAATCCTCAAAAGTATACAAGTCTCGGCGCACGTATCCCTAAGGGTGTTCTTCTTGTAGGCGCTCCCGGTACGGGTAAAACTTTGCTTGCAAAGGCTGTTGCGGGTGAAGCTGGCGTGCCCTTCTATTCAATAAGCGGCTCCGACTTTGTAGAAATGTACGTTGGTCTGGGCGCTTCCCGTGTAAGAGATTTGTTTGAAACCGCTAAGAAGACCACTCCTGCAATTATATTTATAGACGAGATCGATGCCGTGGGCAGACACAGAGGCGCAGGTTGGGGCGGCGGTCACGATGAAAGAGAGCAGACCCTTAACCAATTACTTGTTGAGATGGATGGCTTCGGCGGCAATGCAGAGCTTATCATAATGGCTGCGACCAACCGCCCCGATATCCTTGATCCCGCACTTCTTCGTCCGGGCAGATTTGACAGACAGATAACAATAAACTATCCTGACCTTAAGGGTAGAGTAGAAATACTAAAGGTACATGCAAGGAATAAGCAGTTTGACAAAGACGTAAGCTTTGATAACCTTGCAAAAAGCACTGTCGGTTTTACAGGTGCAGACCTTGCAAACCTGCTTAACGAGGCGGCTCTTCTTGCAGCACGTAAAAATAAAAGCTCTATCGGCAACGATGAGCTGGAAGACGCGATGCTTAAGGTTATAGTAGGTCCCAAAAAGACTTCACGTGTCATCAAGGAAAGCGAAAAGAAGAAGACTGCTTATCACGAGGCAGGCCATGCCGTTGTAGGGCATTTCTTGCCAACACAGGACCCCGTGCGTCAAATCTCCATCGTTCCCAGCGGCAGAGCATTGGGTTACACCCTTGCTGTACCCGATGAGGACAAATACTCTGTATATAAGACAGAAATGCAAGAAAAAATTGCTATGCTTTTAGGCGGCCGTGTGGCAGAACAAATTATTCTTGGCGATGTTTCCGGCGGCGCCTCCAACGACATTCAGCGTGCAACGGAGATAGCGCGTAAGATGGTTACTCAACTGGGTATGAGTGAAAGCTTGGGCCCCATAGTGTTTGGTACAGGCAACGACGAGGTGTTCTTAGGTAAGGATTTCTCCAATACAAGAAACTACTCTGAGAATATTGCCGCAAAGATAGATGAAGAAATACACGCAATAATCTCCAAGGGCTATTCTACGGCAGAACAGATAATTACAGAGCATATGAACGAAATGCACTTTATTGCCGATTACCTTGTGGCAAATGAGGTTATGGATGGTGAACAGTTCCTTGCTGTTTTTGACGGCGAGCCCAGCTTTGAAAAACTTGACGCAATAAAATCCGGCAGCGCAAGGCTTATAAAGGCAGAGGAGGCTACTGCTGAGGACGTTGAAGAATAATGGATGAAAAGCTATATTTAAGCGGATATATTTCCGTTTACACTGCCATAATTGCAGGCAACAGAAGAATTTTTAAGGTTCTTATAGACAGGGAACGCTTTGACAAGGTCATGAAAAGCAAGTACCATTTTCCCGAGAAGAAGCAGTACTCTTTGTTAAAAAAACAATGTGACCGTTTGCATATCCCCGCGTCCTTTGTCAAGGCGGAGGCTTATCCCAACGCCTTTGTTGGCGAAAGCGGCGGTATAGCCGCCGAGGTTGGCGAACGCTTGTACAACAGCGTGGAAGAGCTTTTGGAAATGAAAAAGCCTTTCCTTTGTGCCATCGACGGCATTGAGGATCCCTACAATTTCGGTCAGGTGCTTCGTTCATTTTACGCTTCGGGAGTTGACGGCGTTATAGTTCCGAAAAGGAACTTCTTTAACGCCGCTTCCGTTGTGACACGTGCGTCCGCTGGCGCTTCGGAGCTTTTAAACGTTGCCGTGACAGATGATATGGAAGGCTTTTGTCAAAAAGCTAAGGAAAAGGGTGTCGCACTTGTGGCAACGGCGGCAGAGAAGGGGGCTAAAGACCTTTTTAAAACGGATTTTTCCCGTCCTCTCTGCGTTTTTCTCGGCGGAGAGCGCAGGGGAATGTCGAAAAAGCTTATGGAGCTTTGCGATATGACCGTGGAAATAACTTATCCCCGCAATTCCGCAATGGCGCTGTCTGCTTCCTCCGCGGCGGCAGTAGTGGCTTTTGAAATAGGCAGAAGGCTTAATTAACGTATACCGACGGCACCTCGCCTATGATAATGCTTTCACAGAGGAGCACATCAAATCGTGTTTCAAATACGGTTGAGCCAAAAGGATAGGCCGCTTTAAAACTTACCGTAAACACAAGCTCCACACTGTGTATTGTGTGGTTGATCCCTACAGATTTAAATTCATTTACCGTGTCGCAGGCGATAGTCGTCAGCGGCACGGTTT
This sequence comes from Oscillospiraceae bacterium, assembly GCA_015064945.1. Taxonomy (GTDB): domain Bacteria; phylum Bacillota; class Clostridia; order Oscillospirales; family CAG-382; genus SIG636. The sequence goes on from SVRF01000042.1 coordinate 16,818, forward strand.
GTACTTTTATACAGGGGCCACGGCCTGAAAAAAGCTTGCTTCCCAACAAATTACCCAAGGGTATATCGAATCCTGCGTTTTCCATTTCTGCGGTTGCGTGTAAAATTGCCTTCTCCAGCCCGCTTTGCAAAATCCCAAGTTTTCCGCTGTCAAGCTGTATTGCGCACAACTTGCCTTGCTCGTTATATTCGTGGTGCACCAACGCAGAGAACAGACCGGCATTATTAAGTACGTAGTCATTAATGCTGTCATTTATCTCGATACATACCGCATTTTTAAGGGCGGTCTGCCCGTGCTCATCCAGTGTTTTATCAAGGTGTATACCGTATATTAAAAGTATAATCGCTGTAAAGAAAAGCACTGTTATAATTTTAGTCTTTTTTTTCATACCAAATAATCCCCCTTACAAGTTTATGCTTATAAACCGTTGACAAGTTCATAAAAAAGGACTATAATGAATGAGAATTATGTCAAAAGAGGTGTTTTAATAATGAGTGACAAAAAATTGTTGCTTGGTAATGCGGCTGTTGCCCGTGGTTTGTATGAAGCAGGCTGTCGCTATGTGTCCAGCTACCCCGGCACTCCTTCTACCGAGATAACCGAATTTGCCGCCCAGTACGATGAAATATATGCCGAATGGGCACCTAACGAAAAAGTGGCGTTTGAGACTGCTTTAGGCGCAGCCATAGCAGGTGCACGCTCCTTCACCGCAATGAAGCACGTTGGTCTTAACGTTGCTGCAGACCCCTTGTTTACTGCTTCTTATACGGGCGTAAACGGCGGTTTTGTAATCGGCGTTGCCGATGACCCTGCAATGCATTCTTCTCAGAATGAGCAGGATTCACGCCATTACGCTATAGCGGCAAAGCTTCCTATGCTTGAGCCTTCCGATTCGACCGAATGCTTGGAGTTTACAAAAGCGGCTTTTGAACTTTCCGAAAAATTTGATACGCCTGTTTTCGTAAGACTTTGCACTCGTGTCGCGCATTCTCAGAGCATAACAGCGCTTTCAGATAGGGAAGACGTTCCTATGAAAGAATATGTTAAGAACCCTGCAAAGTTCATTATGAACCCAGGTAACGCAATAAAGCGTCATCCCGTTGTTGAACAGCGCAGTGTTGATATTGCCGAATTTGCGGCAACCTCTACCCTTAACCGTGTGGAATGGGGTGATAAGTCCGTTGGTATTATCGCTTCCGGCGCTTCCTATCTTTATGCAAAGGAAGTTTTCGGTAACAACGCTTCTTACCTCAAGCTTGGTATAGTTAATCCTTTGAATGCACAAATGCTTAAGGATTTCGCTTCTCAGGTAGAAAAGCTTTACGTTATCGAAGAGCTTGACCCTGTTATTGAAACCTTCTGCAAGGCTAACGGTATTGACTGTATCGGTAAATCCGTGCTTCCCATTTGCGGCGAGTATTCTCAAGAGCTTATAGCAAAGCTTTTGCAGGGCAAGGAGAATCCCGTAAACAGTTATGATGGCAATGTGCCTGTAAGACCTCCCGTTATGTGCCCCGGTTGTCCACACAGAGGTCTGTTTTATGTACTTAAAAAGCTTAAGCTTACGGTGCTTGGCGACATCGGGTGTTACACCTTGGGCGGCGCTGCGCCTCTTACCGCACTTGATACAACGATTTGTATGGGTGCTTCTGTATCCGGTTTGCACGGCTTTAACAAGGTTCGCCCCGAAAGCGCTAACAAGACTGTTGCTGTAATCGGTGACTCTACGTTTATGCATTCAGGTATTACGGGACTTACCGATATAGCTTATAACCGCAGTGTATCCACCGTTTTGGTTTTGGATAATCATATTACGGGTATGACAGGTCACCAGCAAAATCCTTGCACGGGACTTACCCTTAAGAACGTTCCCGTAGAGCCTGTAAAGATAGAAGACGTTTGTAAGGCAGTGGGCATTAAGCGTGTTCGCACGGTAGACCCCAACGACATTAAGGCTACCGAAGCCGCTATCAAAGAAGAATTGGCGATTGACGAGCCCTCTGTAATCATCGCTCGCCGTCCTTGCGCCTTGCTTAAAAAGGTCAACTACGGTTGCAAATATACCGTAGACGCAGATAGCTGTAAGTCATGCCGTCTGTGTATGGGGATCGGCTGTCCCGCTATCAGCTTTAAGGATGGTAAGGCTTCCATCGACAGCACTCTTTGTGTTGGTTGCG
>SVRF01000077.1 GCA_015064945.1 Oscillospiraceae bacterium
GAACGCTTTTCGGCGCAAAGCCCCCTAAGGGACAGGAGCTTGACGACCACTATTTCGGTACTATTCCCACAAGAGTAGTAGCTTTTATGAAGGAGCTGGACAGAGAGCTTTGGCGGCTCGGCGTGCTGGCAAAAACACGCCATAACGAAGGTGCGCCTGCTCAGTACGAGCTTGCGCCCATCTTTACCACCACCAATATCGCCACAGACCACAACCAGCTTACCATGGAAATAATGAAGCGTATTGCGGCACGCCACGGCTTGGTTTGCCTTCTGCACGAAAAGCCCTTTGAGGGCGTTAACGGCTCGGGCAAGCACAACAACTGGTCCATCTCCACCAGCGACGGCGTTAACCTTTTGGAGCCCGGCGATACCCCTCACGAAAACGCACAGTTCCTTTTGTTCCTTTGCGCGGTAATAAAGGCAGTTGACGAATATCAGGGTATGCTTAGGCTTTCCGTTGCCACAGCAGGCAACGACCACCGTTTGGGCTCTCACGAAGCACCCCCTGCCGTTATATCCATGTTCTTGGGTGACGAGCTTACCGCACTGCTTGACAGTATCGAACAGGACAAGGCATACGACGCAAGGGAAAAGGTGCAGATGAAGATAGGCGTTCACGTTCTGCCCCGTTTCCCCAAGGATACCACCGACAGAAACAGAACATCTCCCTTTGCTTTTACGGGTAATAAGTTTGAGTTCCGTATGCCCGGCAGCAGTCTTTCCGTTGCAGGTCCTAACATAGTGCTTAACACCGCTGTTGCCGACGTGCTTTCCCGCTTTGCTTCCCGCTTGGAGCAGGCTGAGGACTTTGAGACCGAGCTGCACAATCTGATAAAGGAAACCGTTAAGGAACACAAGCGCATAATATTCAACGGCAACGGCTATGACGATGCATGGGTTAAGGAAGCTACCGAAAAGAGAGGACTTCTAAACCTGCCCAGCACCCCCGAAGCCCTACTTTGCTACCTTGACCCCAAGAATATCGAGCTGTTCGGCAGACACGGCGTTTTTTCCGAAACAGAAATACGCTCTCGCTACGAGATACTTGTAAGCAACTACTGCAAGGTAATGCGCATTGAGGGGCGCACTATGCTGGATATGGTAAATAAGGACATATTGCCTGCAATAAGCGCTTATACAAGAAAGCTGGCTGACGGGTTGGGCGCAAAGCTTGCCGCAGATTTGGATTTGTGCGTTGACTACGAAAAAGACATACTTAAAAGACTGTGTGACCTTTTGGGCCTTATTTCCGCAAGCGGAAAAGCCTTGGAGACAGAGCTTGCAAACGTTAAGCAAATTGACGACAGACAGACAGCGGCAGAATATTACAGGGATAAGGTTATCCCTGTTATGAAAACTCTTCGCAGTGCAGTTGACGAAGCGGAAACCGTTACCGACAGGTCTGCTTGGCCCTACCCCTCCTACTCTCAGCTTTTGTACGGCATTGAATAATGGACGGCAGCAGATTTAAGAAACTGCGGTTTGAGATAAGCGTTATTCTTGCCTGCCTGCTTACGGCTGCAGTATTTATTACTATTTGCAGTAAAAACAGCTTTTTGTACCCTATGAACGACTGGGGTGACGCAAATTGCTTTTTCACCGTGGGAAAAGCCATAAGCAAGGGCAAACTGCTTTACAGAGATATCTTTGAACAAAAAGGTCCTTTACTGTATTTTTTGTACGCCTTGGCTTATAGGATATCGCCTGAGTCCTTTTTCGGCGCTTATATCATAGAGCTTTTAAGTTTTAGCGCATTTTTGTATACCGCTAATAAATGCCTGCGGCTTTATACGGATAAAAAGCTTCTACATATTGGTCTTTTGCCCTTTCTTGCCTGTGCGGTAAGCCTTTCAATTGCCTTTTACCACGGCGGCAGTGTGGAAGAGCTTTCTCTTTTCTGCCTAACCTACGGTATGTACCTGTTTTTGCGTATGGAAAAAGGGCTTGCCGTAAGCAAAAAGATGCACATTGCAAGCGGGCTTGCCATAGGCTACGTTTTTTGGATAAAGTACACCGTACTGGGGCTGTTTGCAGGCGGCTTTGTTTATATATTCTATCGTCTTGTAAAGCAAAAAAAATACGGCGATATAGGCAAGATCTGTACTCTTAACTTTTTGGGCTTTGCTTTCGTATCTATGCCTGTTGTTGCGTATTTCATAGCCGAAAATGGGCTTGAATACCTGTGGCAGGGATATTTTTACAACAATATTTTTGTATACTCCGACGGCAAGTTTATACTTGTAAAGCTTGGGCTGACCTTGGTATATACCGTTGTTACCTTAGCGCTGAATATCCCCTACTCCGTTTTTGCGGTGTTGGGCATTGCTTGGGTATTCTACACCAAAAAGCAGGAAGCGAGATTACTTGCGTTTTTGGCAGGCTTCAGCGCCTTCTTCATATACTTCGGCGGCGTTAACTATAAGTATTACGGTTTGCCCCTTTGCATATTTGCCATCTTCGGCATGTATGGGGTGGCTGAGTGGTTAGGTAAAAACGGCTGGCTTAAAGCCAAGGTATTTGGAGTCTTGTTGGCACTGCTTCCCCTTGTCTCCTATTTGCTTGGCAGCAACACCTACCTTATGAAGTACGAAAAAAGCGATATGCCCCAGTATAAATTTGCAGAAACCATAAACAAGGTGGATGACCCTACCCTGTTCAACTACGGTTTTTTGGACGGCGGCTTTTACTTTGCGGCAGATATTGTTCCCACAAACAAGTATTTTTGTAAGCTGAATTTTGAAAGCGACGAGAAAACCGCGGAGACCGTAAATAGCATTCTGCAAGGAAAAACCGACTTTGTAGTGTGCTGGGATAAACCCTTGGAAACGGATTTCGAGGAGGAAATTCCCTACGTTTGTGTAGATACCGCCGTGCATTATTTCCAAGGCGAAGATCACACCTATTATCTGTATCAAAGGGTAAACGTAAAACAATAGACAATCACCCCAAAAGTCCATTAGGATTCTTGAAGATCCCGACAAAAAAACAGTACGGCTTGTAGCCGTACTCAAGCTGATGACAAACTTGTCATCAGCTTGGCAGAGTGCTGAGAAAGAGTGCTCACACCACCCCATTGCTCACTTCGTTCGCAACGGGGACCCCGCGAGACGAACCGAGGCGAGAAAACACCCCCTTGCTCACTTCGTTCGCAACGGGGACCCCGAAAACTGTACATAGGTACTGTGAGCCGAGGTTCGTTTTGAACGAAAAAAACACAATGCAATGCAGAAAAGTCAGGGGTGCGCCCTGACTTTTCATCTTTGTGTGTAATTATATTTTTC
>SVRF01000043.1 GCA_015064945.1 Oscillospiraceae bacterium
ACATCTTAAATGTCAAGTCAATAGTTTTTTCCATTAATTTAATATTGATGTATTGTATTATTATCTGTCATTATCGTACTTGACAGCGGGTGCTGAAATGTTGTAAAATGTTTCACGGGTGATTGTTACGAATACTTGTATATATAATTTTAATAATGGATATATCGATGAGGAAGCCCTTGCAAAGTGCGCCGAGATGATAAGGAACGGCGGTCTTGTGGCTTTTCCTACCGAAACGGTTTACGGACTGGGATGTAACGCCTTTGATGAGCTTGCCGTGCAAAATTTATACAAAGCAAAGATGCGCCCTCCTGTTAAGCCGATAAGTCTTTGCGTGCCCAACCTTTCGGTAGCGGAGAGTGTAGCATTTTTTTCTCCCAAAGCCAAAGTTTTATTTGAAACGTTTATGCCGGGGCCGTTGACCTTGGTTTTGCCTAAGCGTTCTTGTGTGCCTGATATAGTTACCGCAGGACTTGACAGCGTGGGTATACGTGTTCCCTCCAACAAAATTGCGCTGAGACTTGCTGAGCTTTGCGGTGTGCCCATAGCTTTGCCGTCGGCAAATTTGTCGGGACAGGGAGCACTGACCGAAGGGACGGCAGTTTTCGGCGCTCTTACAGGCAGGATAGATGCAGTAATTGACGGAGGAAAAACCGAGGTGGGACAAGAGTCAACTATTCTTTCTTTGGTGGAAGAACCTAAGATTATACGGCAGGGTGCATTATCTTTTGATTTGTTAAAGCCATATTTATAAAGGAGGCGGCAGCTTTGATAATAATCGGCTTGTGCGGCAGAAGTGGCAGCGGTAAAAGCACAGTGGCGGAATTTTGGCGGCGTATGGGCGCCGTGGTCATAGATGCCGATGAGGTGTGTCATTACGTATACAGTGAAAACTCTTCCTGTGTTTCCGAACTGTGCGAGCGCTTCGGAAGCGATGTGGCTGTCGATGGTGTTATAGTAAGACCGATACTTGCAAAACGTGCTTACGGTGCGGAGGGTGGCATTGCCATCCTTAACAGCATCGCCCACAAATACATTATGGAAGAAATTGAAAAAAGAATATGTGATGCAAAACAAAACGGCACACGTGTTGTTATAATCGACGCTCCCTTGCTTTTTGAGTCGGGTCTTGACAAACATTGTGATATTGTAACAGCGGTTGTATCCTCGGATGCTTTGCAAGTTGAACGACTTAAAATAAGAGACGATAAAAGCCTGGAGGAGCTTAATAAGCGCTTATCCCAACAGTTAAACAATGAAGAACTTGAAAAGCGTTGTCAATGCATCATAGCGAACAACGGCAGCATAGCGGAATTGCGACAAAAGGCGCTTCGTGCAATGTTCGGTATTCAATTAAAACTCGGATGCACAAATAGAAATAAAAAGAGGCGTTTTTATGTTAAAAAGAAGTGTTAAGTATTTATGCTTGATTTTGGGTGTTATGCTTTTGTTGCTTAGCACCGCATCCTGCAAGGCTATAGAGAAATGCTTTTATCCCTTGGAATATGAAGAATACATATATAAATATGGTGATATGTACGACATACCCTATGATTTGCTTGCCGCGGTGATAAAGGCGGAAAGCGGATTTGACCCCGCTGCGGTATCCGGTGCAGGTGCCGTGGGGCTTATGCAGCTTTTGCCTGCTACTGCGGAGGAGATAGCTTTAAGGCTTGAGATCGAATATGATGAGGATATGCTGTGGAATCCCGAAACTAACATTTCGTACGGAAGCTATTATCTTGCATATTTATATGAGAATTTAGGCAGCAATTGGAAAACTGCCTGCGCCGCTTATAATGCGGGCATAGGCAGAGTTAAAGGCTGGCTTGAAGATGCAACATATTCCGATGACGGAAAAAATTTAAAATATATTCCTTTTGAGGAAACAAGAAATTACTTGGAACGAATAGAAAAAAACAGAAACAAATATACAAAATTGTACTTTAGTTAAACGGAGGATATAAGGATGACTGAAGAACTTAAAAACAAACTGCTTTACAAGGCAAAGAACGCTTATGATACCGCAAGCGCAGAGGAAATAAATGCTTTTGCCTGCGGGTACAAAAATTTCATGGATAGCTCCAAAACCGAAAGGGAAGCGGTGGCTTTTGCAAAAAAAGCCGCAGAGGAAAAAGGCTTTAAGCCCTTTGACCGTACAGTTACTTTAAAAGCAGGCGACAAGGTATATTATGTGAACCGTGATAAGAGCATTGTGTTGGCGGTTATCGGTAGCGAAGCTGTAGAAAACGGCGCTAATATAGTGGTGGCACATGTTGATAGCCCCAGACTTGACTTAAAACAGCGCCCCCTTTATGAAGATGGCGGACTTGCGTATTTCAAAACCCACTATTACGGAGGTATTAAGAAATATCAATGGACAGCTATGCCATTGGCGTTGCACGGTACTGTTATTAAGGCAGACGGAGAGAAGATAAACATATCTTTGGGCGATAGTGCGGATGAAGCAGCGTTTTATATAAGCGATTTGATGCCTCACATAGCAAAGGATCAGATCGACAAACCTCTTGGCAGCGCAATAAGCGGCGAAGGGCTTAATATAATAGTCGGCTCTGTACCCTGCAACGAGGAAAGCAACCCCATAAAGCTTGCTGTGCTACAGGCTCTTTACGAAAAATACGGTATTACTGAAAAAGATTTTATTACTGCGGAGCTTTCTGCCGTTCCGGCGGACAATGCAAGAGATATCGGCTTCGACAGAGGTATGATTGCCGCTTACGGTCATGATGACCGCATTTGCGCATATCCTTCCATGTGCGCATTGTTTGAGGATGATATGCCCAAACGCACCTGCATTTGCATTTTTGCGGATAAGGAAGAAATAGGCAGCTACGGCGTAACAGGTATGTCCTCTGCCGCTTATAAAAACTTTCTTTTGGACATCTGTGTATTGAGCGGTGCAAACTTCAGCGCATTTTGCGAAAACAGTGTTTGCCTTTCTGCGGATGTGGGCGGTGCTTACGATGCGTGTTACGGTGATGCTTATGATGCTAAAAACTCCGCTTATGTTAACAAAGGTGTTGTTGTAACCAAGTATACGGGTGCAAGAGGTAAATCTGGTTCTTCCGACGCTTCTGCCGAGCTGGTTGCAAAAATCACGGGGGTTTTGGATAGAGAGGGTGTCGCTTGGCAGACCGGTGAATACGGTAAGGTAGACCAAGGCGGTGCAGGCACCGTTGCGACGGAAATTGCTTTGCTTAACATCGATGTTATAGATGTAGGTGTGCCTATTCTGTCGATGCATTCTCCTTACGAACTTGCATCTAAAGCTGATATTTTTGCTATGTATAAAGCGGCGAAGGCTTTCTTTACATTGTAATCCATACTTAACAATTCAGGCTGTTGCAAAAAAGTGCAACAGCCTTTTCTTGTCGGGGTCCCTAAGAAGTCGTCAGACTTCTTGGGGTGATTTTATAAGTGTCAAGTTGTGGGCACCGCCATAAAATGAATAGTGGAGAAAAGCCACGTTATAATGAATGAACATGAATTTGTGGGGGAGAGCCTGTGGGGATTGTTAAAAAAATGCACATTGCATTTTTGCTTAACCTAAGTTTTGCTGTTTTTGAACTTGTAGGTGGCGTTTATACAGGAAGCATCGCAATAATATCTGATGCTCTGCACGACTTTTTTGATGCGCTGAGTATTGGTATTTCCTGCTACTTAGAAAAGAAAAGCAAAAAATCAGCTAACAGCACGTATACATACGGATACCTTCGTTATTCGGTTTTGGGTGCGGCAATAACCAACTGTATTCTCGTCATTGGTTCCGTTGCCGTTATGTATAATGCTGTAATGCGTATATTTAATCCTGTGCCGTTGAACCGTGGCGGTATGATAATCATTGCGTTGTTCGGCATAATCGCCAATCTTGCCGCTGTATACTTTACCAAAGGCGGCGACAGCCTTAATCAAAAGGCGGTCAATTTGCATATGGGCGAGGACGTATTGTGCTGGGTGGCAATACTTGTCGGCGGGATTATAATTGAATTTACGGGATTTACAGTTATCGATGCGCTTCTGTCTTTCGGTGTAGGGATGTTTATTTTGATAAGCGCAGCGCTTTCAATGGGGAAAATTATAAATCTGTTTTTAGAAAAAGCTCCCAAGGAAATATCGGTAGAAGTTATAAGGGACAGCCTTACAGAGATGCCTCAGGTGTTGGATGTACATCACGTGCACGTAAGAAGCTTTGACGGAATAAGTCACTGCGCAACGATGCATATTGTTACAGACTGTACCGATATAAGAGGATTAAAGTGCCGCATAAAGAAGCTTTTATTCAAGTTTGGTATTGAGCATACCACGCTTGAATTTGAAACGCCGGAAGAAATGCACGGCGAAAGCGGAGAAATTTGGAAAATTGAATCGCCCAAAAGAGTCTGATGACTTCTTGGAAATTCCGACAATAAAACGAAAAGGGTAGCTGCTGCTACCCTTTTATAATCTCATATATCCTGTCGGAAATTTTGGCAAGCTCTGCTACGCTGAGTTCCTCACCTCTGACGGTGGGAGTGTGGTTTTCCGTAATAATGTCAAGAAGCGCCTCTTTTGTAAGTCTGTCTCCGAAGACGGCTGACAGGGAGTTAACCAAAGTCTTGCGTCTTGTTGCAAAAGCACCTTTTATTACCTCAAAGAAGGTCTTTTCACATACAGGCTTTACCGGTTTGTCTTCGTATGGTATTATGCTTATAACCGCAGAGTCAACCTTCGGACGGGGAGAAAAGTTCGCCGCGCCTACTTTAAAATGCTTTACTACTTTGGCGTAATAGTTTACCACTACGGTTATGGCACCGTAGCCGTCCTCTTTGGGCCCGGAAGCAAGTCTGTCCGCTACTTCCTTTTGTATCATAACCGTAATTGCTTTAAAACGGTAATCACCTTCCAAAAGCTTCATAATTATCGGCGTTGTGATGTAGTAGGGCAGGTTTGCACAAACACAACAGTTAAGACCGTCAAATTCGTCTTCTAAAATCTGCTTAATATCACATTTAAGCACATCATTATTTATCAGCTTGAAATTTTGTGCATCTTCAAAGCGCTTGTTTAAGTGTGGTATAAGCTCTTCGTCAAGCTCTATAGCTACAACCTTAGGTGCGATTTTTACAAGCTGTTTTGTAAGTATGCCCATACCGGGGCCTATCTCAATAACGCCTGTGTTTTCGTCAGCACCGCATACTGCTGCTATTCGCATAGGAATATTGTCGCTTGTCAAAAAGTTTTGCCCCAGCGCCTTCTTTTTGGTAAATGCTTTCTCCATTAGTTTTCCTTATCTATAACGGTTAAAAACTTTGCCGTACCGTCTACGGCAAACTGACCGTGAGGGATGCGGGGGTCAAAATAGATGCAGTCGCCGGATTCAAGGAAAACGGTCTTTTTACCTATGGTAACGCCTATCTTACCCTCAAGTACATAGTTGAATTCCTGCCCGCTGTGACTAACCAATTCGGGCGGTGTATCGGAAAGATCGATTGTTACAAGCATTGGCTCTTTATTTTTGTTTTTGTAGTTGTGGGCAAGCGCTTCAAATTTATAGCCAACGTAGCGGTCAATCTCTATACCGCTGTTTTTACGCGTAATCGTGTAATCCAACATACGGGGTGCTTCTCCCGTTAAAATTTCCGTAGCATCAACGCCGAAGATTGCCGCAACGCCGTACATCATACTTATTGGGATGTCCTTAACCCCTGTTTCATACTCGTTGTATAGAGTGGTGGAGATGCCAAGCTTTTCGGCTACCTCAACTTGGGAAAAATCTAAAATATCACGGAGATATCTTATACGCTCAGTTACTTGCTTTAGCTTATCCTTTTGTTCTGTGTTCATAAATATACCTCCAAATTTCACTGCATTCTTCTTAGTTGATTATATCACGTTTGCCATCAGCCGTCAAGAAGTTTTCTGTTATTACTTTTTTGGGGCGGTAAGAAAAAGCGTACTGTTTGTACTGTGCGTCTTCCATTTCTTCTATTATTTCCGCGGAAATGTGTTTAAGTGCAATGCTGTCAAATTCGGCTATCTGGCTGAACAGTGCATTTCGGTTGTACGGACACGCATTTTGGCAAATATCACAGCCCCAAACGGTTTTGGTTTGCTGTAATATTTTCAGCTCTTCTTCCGTTTTTTTCTTTTTTTGTGATACGCCCGACAAGCACCTATCCACATTAATTCCGTTTTTATCAATTGCACCGGTGGGGCATAATTCTATACATTTGGCGCATTTACCACAGTTGTAGTTACATTCTAGCAGTCTTTCTTCCAATCTTTTGCTGAACAAAAAACAGCCTATGAAGACAAAACTGCCGTATTTAGGATTAATAAGCAAGCTGTTATGACCGATAAAGCCAAGTCCGCATTTTGCTGCTGCTTCTTTTTCGTGAACAGGAGAGTGGTCAGCATAAAAGGACACTTCGCCTCCAAAATTGTTCTTAAATTCAGGTGTAAGCTTATCTGCTATGCCGGCAAAAACCATGTGATAATCCTTTATTCGTCCAAAAAGCCCTATGTTGTAGCTGTCATTCGCTTTTATGTTGCCTGTTCTGTAGGGCAACAGTACGAGAAGCGCAGACTTTACGGGAGTATCGGGCAAAAGACGTTCGTTTATTACGGTGAGTTTATCAAAATCTATGACACCGTATTCTGTTATGCCGCAATCGTTTAGTAATTTTTTAATAAGTTCCATCGTTCATTTACCAAAAAAGCCGCCCTGTAAGGACGGCTTTCTTTGCGCTTAAAATTAGTCGGATACGTAGGGAAGAAGTGCAACGTGTCTTGCACGCTTAACTGCGGTTGTAAGCTGTCTCTGATGCTTAGCGCAGGTGCCGGTAACACGTCTGGGAAGGATCTTGGATCTTTCGGAAAGATTTCTTCTAAGTTTAAGAGTATCCTTGTAATCGATATGCTCTATTTTATCTGCACAGAAGGTGCAAACTTTCTTTCTCTTCTTAGGTCTGAAGGGCTTCTGAACCTCGGCCTTAACCTCGGCCTTGTTGGTGTTGTTATCCAAAGCAATAACCTCCTTTTTCAATAATCTGTTAATAAATTAGAATGGAAGCTCATCATCGGCAGAAAGTTCTTCAAAAGAGCCTTCAGCCTTGGGTGAACTGTAGTTGGGCATTTCCGCAACGGGCGCACCGTAAGAGGGAGCACCACCGGCGGGACTGTCAGCCTTCTTGTCAACAAAGCTGCATTCGTCCGCAATTATCTCGTAGGAAATGCGCTTGTTACCGTTAGCATCGGTCCAAGAACGTGTCTGGAGAGAGCCACATACAAGAATGGGTCTGCCCTTAGAAAAGAAACGAGTTACAAACTCTGCTGTTTGTCTCCAAGCAACGATGTCAAAAAAATCGGTCTGAGGCTGTTCACCTGCACGGGTAAAACGCCTTGAAACAGCTATTCTAAAGGTAGATACGGCAACGCCGGTTTGAGTCTGTTTAAGCTCAGGGTCGGCAACAAGATTGCCGACAAGTATAATTTTGTTAAAACTTGCCATATACTCCTCCTACGTTCGTAAACGCAATACCTTACGCTTCTACTCTTGTGATGAGAGAACGAAGCAAACCGTCGGTAATGTTAAAGATTCTGTCAAGCTCCTTGGGGAAATCGGGAGCGGACTCGAACTTAACAAGTACGTAATAGCCTTCTGTTAAATCGTTAATGGGGTAGGCAAGTCTTCTGTTGCCCCACTCATTGACGTTCATAGAATCGGCTGTAGCGTTAGCCTCGATTAAACCGGTGAACTTGGTCACAACGGCGTTGATGCCCTCTTCGCCGAGAGTGCTGTCAACAATAAACAGGCATTCGTACATTGCTTTCTTTTCCATCAAAATACACCTCCTTTTGGTCTGTGGCCCTGCCTGATTGAGACAGAGCAAGGAGAAAACAGATTAATGTTTTCTTACTTACTGACAATAATATCAAAATGATTTGTGTTTGTCAAGAACTTTTTTGCTTAATCAATACTTTTTTTATGTTTAGACAAATATGGTTGGCTTTTTACAGAAATTATGGTAAAAACTTATAAATGCCGTTGCGCTTTGGGCAACGGCATTTAATGTTATTCGTGCTTTGCAGCCTTTTCGTCAAGTAGTTTACGTATCTTGTGCTTAGCATCAAGAAGAGGAGAAATACTTTCATCGTGGCTTAAAGTGTTGATAATTTTACCAATGAATTTGGAAAGATCGACTTCTTCAAACCAAGGTCTTTGTTTTATCTCATCGGGGATATATGAAAGGTTTGTTGAGTAAACCTTGGTAAGCTTACCTTCCTTATAGAGTTTGTCGAATTTTGCAACGCCTTCGGTAAAGAATGCGAAGGTTGCGGCAACATAGGTGCGGTCGATCTTGTAGTGGGAAATCTTTTTGATTATATCGATAACAGACTCGCCGGAAGCTATCATATCGTCAACTATAAGCACGCTCTTACCCTTAAGGGAGCTACCTATATATTTGTGTTCAACTATGGGGTTCTTGCCGTTAACGATAACAGAGTGGTCGCGGCGTTTATAGAACATACCAACGTCAACGCCAATAACATTGGCGTAGAATATAGCACGTTCCATTGCTCCCGTGTCGGGACTGATTACGGTAAGGTTGTCCTTGGTAAACAAACCTTCATTATTTATGAAGCGCTTAAGAGTAGAGTATGTTGCCATACAGTTTTCAAAGGATGTAAAGGGGATGGCATTATGAATGGTAGGGTCGTGGGCATCGAAGGTGATGATGGTGCTAACGCCCATGTTTTCAAGTTCTTTCAAAGCCATAGCGCAGTCCATTGACTCGCGCCCCTTACGCTTGTGCTGACGGGAGGCGTAAAGTAAAGGCATTATAACCGTTACACGGTTGGCCTTACCGCCGATAGCACTTAAAACGCGCTTTATATCCTGGAAATGTTCATCGGGTCCCATGTGGTTTTCATAACCGAACATTTTGTATGTGCAACTATAGTTGCCAACATCAGATATTATGTACAAATCTCTGCCTCTTACGGAATCGGGAAGCTTTGTTTTGCCTTCGCCGTTGGAAAATCTGATTTCGTCAACGGGAATAATATAGGATTTATCCGTGTCTGTTTCTCCGCGCATGGTAAGGATATGCTTTTCTATCATTTTACCAAGCTTTTGGCAGTTGTTCATTACGATTATGCCTAATTTGCCGTGATTTACACTTTCAACCATTTTAAATACCCCTCTTTTTAATACAGCTTGTTGTTTTACTAAAACCTTTGGCTATTATATTCTACATCATAAATCGACAAAAGTATATAGGTGAAATTAACAAAACGCCTATATTTTTTTATCGCCTTTAAGTGAAAAACACAAATGAACATAAAATCTTCGATAAAAATGTCTTTTGCTGTTGACAAAAGGTTGGCAAATGTGGTAGTATAAAACCGAACATTAGTTCAATATATTTGAACGGAGGGTGCGCCGCTTGGGCGCAGAAATAACATGGCTGAAAAGAATGTTGATAAAAAGAAGGAAGCCTTGCAGGTTGCGTTGGCTCAGGTTGAGAAGAAGTACGGCAAGGGTTCGGTTATGCGCCTTGGTGAAAACGCACGTATGGAAGTTTCAAGTGTTTCCACCGGCTCTTTGTCCTTGGATTTGGCGCTTGGCATAGGCGGTTTGCCCAAGGGCAGGATTATTGAGATATATGGGCCTGAATCTTCGGGTAAAACAACGGTTGCTCTTCATTCCGTGGCCGAAGTCCAAAAACAAGGCGGCGAAGCGGCTTTTATTGATGCTGAACACGCTCTCGACCCCGTGTATGCAAAGGCGCTGGGTGTTAATATCGATGATTTGCTTGTTTCTCAGCCCGATGATGGTGAACAGGCGTTGGAAATAGCGGAGATGCTTATACGCTCCGGTGCTGTGGAGATTGTCGTTATTGACTCTGTCGCCGCACTTGTTCCTAAAAGCGAGATAGATAACGAGATGGGGTCTGCCAACGTAGGCGTACAGGCACGTCTTATGTCACAGGCGTTGCGCAAGCTTTCCGGTGCTGTTGCCAAGTCCAACTGTATTGTTATATTCATTAACCAGCTTCGTCAAAAGATAGGCGTGTTCTACGGCAACCCCGAAACAACAACGGGCGGTACGGCGCTGAAGTTTTATGCTTCCGTACGTATCGATATCCGCAGAGCAGAGCAGCTTAAATCCGGCACCGAGATTATAGGTAACCACACAAAATGTAAAGTTGTAAAGAACAAGGTTGCGCCTCCCTTTAAGACTGCGGAGTTTGATATACTCTACGGTAAGGGCATATCCAAGGAAAGTGAAATTATAGAACTGGGCATAAAGCTTGGCGTCATTGATAAAAGCGGCTCTTGGCTTTCTTATAACGGCGAGCGTTTGGGGCAGGGCAAGGACAAGGTTAGGGATTTAATAACTGAGGACAAAGCACTGGCGGCAGAGCTTGAGGCGAAGATAAGAGAAAAATGTGCAGGCAATGACGAGTTGCTTGATTCTGCTGAAGATGACGATTTCTTTGGTGAAGAATAGTGGCAGAGTTGTTTGCGGTTAAAATTTTTGCAGGTGACGGCGAGGCGCTTGTAAAGGGCGGCGGACACGATTATCGGATAACTTTGGCGGATTTAGAAGCAAGCGGGATAGCTGACGGTTGCGAAATCAGTGAGGAAACTTTAGCGTTTTTAACCACGGCAGAGGAAAAACTCCGCTGCATTAAGAAGTCTTTTACCTACTTAGCATATAAGGGGCATTCCGTTCGTGCTTTGGCGCAAAAGCTTAAACGAAGCGGTTTTTCCGATGCGGCTATAGAAGCAAGCGTGGTGTTGCTTGAAAAGAAGGGGTATTTGGATGATTATGCCCTGTGCGCCGAGTACGCTGTTGCTATACAAAGACAAAAAGGGTATGGCGTGTTGCGCATAAAGAAGGAACTTTATGCAAAGGGCTTTGACCGTGACTGTATCGAGGCTGCGGTGAGCGAGCTGGAGGAAACGCCCGAGGGGCTTGTTACCGAGATTCTAAAAAAGAGGTTTCCGCACCTTGACCCCGAAGACAGACAGGCACGTGCAAAAGCTACCGCATATCTCGCAGCACGCGGATATGATTACGATGAAATTAATAATGCGATTTCCGCTTTTAAAGAAGAGGAGTGAAGGGTTATATGGCAATAAAGGTTGGATTTGTTTCTTTGGGTTGCCCCAAAAATTTGCTTGATACCGAAAACATGTTGTATATGCTTGCTGACGGTGGCTTTGAAATAGTACCCGAAGATGTGGACGCTGATGTTATAATTATAAACACCTGCGCTTTTATCGAGAGCGCAAAACAGGAAGCTATAGACAACATTCTTGACGTGGCGTGGCTTAAGGAAAACCACACTTTGAAGGGGATAGTTGTTACAGGTTGTTTGGCACAACGCTATAAGGAAGAGGTTTTGGAGCGTATGCCCGAGGTTGACTGTGTAATAGGCACCGGTTCTATTGCTCATATTGCGGACGCTGTAAGGGCTGCTTACAACGGTGAACGCTATACCTGCTTTGAGGATGTTGATGCGGCACCTTTTTACAGTGAGCGTGTTATAACAACGCCTGAGTATTTTGCATATCTTAAGATAGCCGAGGGTTGTGATAATCGCTGTACGTATTGTGTTATTCCCGACATTAGGGGCAAGTTCAGAAGCAGAAGCATTGATGACATCGTTGCCGAAGCTAAAGATTTGGTGGCACTCGGCGTAAAAGAGCTTTGCTTGGTTGCGCAGGATACAACAAGGTACGGCGAAGATATATACGGCACTTATTGTCTTGACAGTTTGCTTCAGGCTTTGTCCGAAATAGATGGCATACAGTGGATACGTCTTATGTATTGCTATGCCGACCGCTTGACAGACAGCGTTATCGACGAAATTGCCAACAACCCCAAAGTTGCCAAATACATAGACCTTCCTTTGCAACATATATCTGACCCCGTGCTTAAACGTATGAACAGAAGAGATAATGAAGAAAGCATAAGGGCTATGATAAAAAAGCTTAGGGATAGAGTGCCCGGCATAACAATACGTACAACCTTTATAACCGGTTTCCCCGGTGAGACGGAGGAGGATTTCGAAAAGCTTAAGAGCTTTATTAAGGAGATAAGGTTTGAACGTCTCGGCGTATTTGAATACTCAAGAGAAGAAAATACACCCGCTTATGATTTGCCCGACCAAATTCCCGAAAAGCTTAAAAGAAGGCGCTATGACATACTTATGAAGGAGCAGCGTCGCATACACAAGGAATTAAATGAACTGGCTATAGGTAAAACACTTGAAGTGCTTTGTGAGGGATACGACAGGGCTGCCGAAATTTATTACGGCAGACCTCAATCGGATGCACCTGATATTGACGGCAAAATATATTTTTCTGCCCCCCGTCGTTTAAAGGATGGGGAAATGGTAGAGGTCGAAGTGACCGAGGTCATCGATTATGATCTTTGCGGCAGAGCCCTTAAAAAGGAGTAGTTGTATGAAAATAGAGAAGCCTGCAAAATTCACACTTGTACGCTTGCTGCTCATTCCTTTGTTTATGCTGTTTATGGTGTATGAATTCGGTTTGGGTAAGGACGCAAAAGACACTTGGCCTCGGATAATAGCCACATCGTTTTTCATTATGGCTGTTGTTACGTATTATATCGACAAAAAGCTTATGGGCAGGCGAAGTGATGATACAGGCTATTGGCGCTTTCTTGATATGGTCGCTGATAAGCTTGTTGTTTTCGGTGCGTTGATTGCCATATGTTTTTCCGATTATATATTACCTGCAGGTTTTTACAGACATTTCTTTTTTTGGTCTGCAGTAACCGTAATGCTAAGGGAACTGGCTGTTATAGGGATAGGTCTTACCGATTCTGAGCTGGATATAAAAGGGCTTTTTAAGGGTGGCGACCACTTTAAGAATATGCTTTTTAAGTTCAGCAACGGTGCACAAATGGCTTGGATTATAATCGTTGTGTTGGAGCCGGTACTTAAAGACCATTGGCTGTTCTGCGATTTTAGAATACTTAGTCTTATTGTTACCGTTCTTGCGGTAACCTTAAGTGTGTATTCCGGACTTTATTGCATTATGATGTATAAGAAACATATAGATTTCTTGAATATAGAATAAGCACAATTTATTGAGATGGAGTATTTTATGAAACTGTATAATACACTTACAAAACAAAAAGATGAACTTGTTGTTAAGGATAATACCGTGCGTATGTATGTGTGCGGACCTACCGTTTATAACTATTTCCATATCGGCAACGCAAGAGTTTTTGTTGTCTTTGATATGTTGCGCCGTTATTTAGAGTATCGGGGCTATAATGTAAAGTTTGTGCAAAACTTTACCGATGTGGATGATAAACTTATTAAGCGTGCGGCGGAAGAAAACAGCACTGTGCCTCAAATTGCCGAAAAATATATTGCCGAGTATTTTAAAGACGCACAGGGACTTGGCATAAAGCCCGCTACCGTTCATCCCAGAGCTACCGAGACCGTAGGCGAGATTATCGCTATGGTAGAAAAGCTTATAGAAAACGGCCACGCCTATGTTTCCGGCGGTGACGTGTATTTTGATACGGAAAGCTATAAGGATTACGGTAAGCTTTCTCACAGAGATACCGAACAGCAGGAGGCCGGCGCACGTATTGAGATTAACGAAGACAAGAAGAACAGTTACGACTTCGCTCTTTGGAAAGCTCAAAAGGAAGAAAGCGAGATAGCTTGGGAATCTCCTTGGGGTATGGGCAGACCCGGTTGGCATATTGAATGCTCTGCAATGGTATATAAATTCCTCGGTACCGAAATCGATATACACGGCGGCGGTCAGGACTTGACTTTCCCTCATCACGAGAACGAGGTTGCCCAAACCGAATGCGCCACAGGGAAGTGCCTTGCAAAGATTTGGATGCATAACGGTTATATTAACGTTGACAATAAGAAGATGTCTAAATCATTGGGCAACTTCTTTACAGTGCGTGACGTTGCGGAGAAATACGATTATCAGGTTATCCGTTATTTCTTGCTTTCTCCTCATTACCGTAGTCCCGTTAACTATTCAGCCGAGATTTTGGAACAGGCTAAGGGCTCTCTTGAAAGGTTGCAGAACTGCGAAGAAAACTTAAGCTTCCGTTTGAAGAATGGGGCTGACTGTGCAGTTACCGAGAGTGAAAAGAGTACTCTTGCTTCCATCGACGCAAAGATCGAAGAGATGAAGGCGGCAATGGATGATGACTTCAACACCGCAGACGCTATCAGCTGTGTGTTTGAAGTGGCAAGACTTATAAATACCGCACTTGCAGATACCAAGGCAAGCAAGTCTTTCCTTGAAAGCGCTTACGAAAAGTATCACGGACTGCTGGTGCTTTTCGGACTTGAGGTTCAGAATGTTGCCCAAGGCGACGAAGCGGAAATAGAAGCTTTGGTGGCAGAGCGCACTGCTGCTAAGAAGGAAAAGAATTATGCCCGTGCTGACGAGATACGCTCTATGCTGGCAGAACGCGGCGTTGTTATCGAAGATACCCCCCAAGGTCCCAAATGGAAAAGAGTATAGATTTCAGCAAGTGCAACGCTCTTATACAGGCGTATATGGGTGATGCGGTGATAGAGCTATTGGCACGCAGAAGGATCATAGGCGACGGTGACCGCAAGGTCAGCGACCTTAATGTTGAGGCCAAAAAGTATGTTACCGCGGTCAGCCAAAGCGCAGCAGTAGAGAGACTGTTGCCGCATCTTAGTGCGGAAGAAGAAGCTATATTTAAGTACGGCAGAAACGCAAAGGGGGTACACGTCCCCAAAAGCGCTTCGGCTATCGATTACAGACGTGCTACGGGTTTAGAGTGCCTTTTTGGACATTTGTATCTCGCAGGGAATATGACGCGAGCGGAAGAACTTTTTGACATAGCGTATGAAGGAGGGAACGATTGATGGCAGATAACGGATATAAGCTTACAGATAAAGAAAAAGCTGTATTTAAATATATACGCAGCACCATTCGTAACTATGGTTACGCTC
This sequence comes from Oscillospiraceae bacterium, assembly GCA_015064945.1. GTDB lineage: Bacteria > Bacillota > Clostridia > Oscillospirales > CAG-382 > SIG636. The sequence goes on from SVRF01000043.1 coordinate 15,009, forward strand.
CTTCGGTTAGAGATATTTGTGCGGCGGTAGGTATTAAGTCCACTTCTACCGTTCATGGTTATATTAAGCGTTTGGAAGAAAAAGGATATATAAACCGTGTTGACGGTAAAAGCAGGGCTATGACGGTAAGCGGAGGCAAAAGCGATGAGGAAACCCGTACAGTGCGTGTGCCTTTGCTTGGACAGGTCAGAGCGGGGTTGCCTATTTTAGCTGTAGAAAACTATGAAGGCTATGTGGATTATCCGGCGTCTATGTCCGGTTCTTCCCAACTTTTTGCTCTTCGTGTTGTAGGCGACAGTATGATAGAGGCGGGGATACTCAACGGAGACATCGTTATAGTTGAAAGCAGACGTTACGCAGAGGACGGCGAGATAGTTCTTGCTTTGATTGATGATAGCGCTACCGTTAAATATTTTTTCAGGGAAGAAGGGCGTGCAAGACTTCAACCTGCTAACAGCAATATGCAACCGATTTACACCGATGATTTAACCATCCTCGGCAAAGTTATAGCAAACTTCAGATTTTATTAAAACAAAATAATAAAAACTCTAAAAAAACTATTGACAAAGCCTGTAAAATGTGGTATTCTTTTCTGGCGGCTTTGATAGCCCCTAAGAACGATCCATTAGCTCAGCCGGTAGAGCACATGACTTTTAATCATGGTGTCCGGAGTTCGATTCTCCGATGGATCACCACAAAAGCCCCCAACAACTGTTGGGGGTTTTGTTTATGCAGAGGTAACGTGTTATGGAAATCAGAAGAGCAAAAACAGAGGATTTGAACGGAATTATGAGCTTGCTTTATCAGGTTGCAGAGGTGCATCATAAGGGTAGACCGGATTTGTTTAAAGCAGGCTGTGCAAAATACACCAAGGAGCAATTGGAATCTATCATAATGGACAAGAACAGTGTTGTTTTTGTTGCCGTTGAAGACGGAGCGGTTTTGGGGCACGCATTTTGTATGCTTGAGGAAACGGCGAAAAACGGCGTTTTAGTTCCACATAGAAGCTTGTATATAGACGACATTTGTGTTGATGAAAAAAGCAGAGGTAAGCACGTGGGAAAATCGCTTTGCGACAGGGTATTGCAATATGCAAAAGAAGAAGCGTGTTATAATGTCACATTAAATGTTTGGACGCTTAACAAAAACGCAATGGCTTTTTATAAAGCGCTTGGCTTTAAAGAACAAAAAATAGTTATGGAAACCGTGCTTCGCATAGATTAAAGCACTTTGGCATCTTGACATTTATCTGTGTGCGTGTTAAAATCATAATAATTGTTAATTAATTTACATATTTTTCGGAGGTATGGCTGTGGAAAAGATTCTTGCAAGACTTAGTTTAAGAGAAAAAATCGGTCAGATGCTTATGTTTGACTTCAGAAAGTGGCAAAACAGTGACGAGGATAAGCAGTCGAATTATTACGTTATGTCCGAAGAAGTTAGGGGCATGATTAGAAAGCATAAGCTTGGTAACGTTATTCTGTTTGCTGAAAATTTTGAGAATGTAGAGCAGATTACACGCCTTAATGCTGAATTTCAGGCATCTGTTGAAAACGATATTCCTATGCTTATAGGCGTTGACCAAGAAGGCGGAAGAGTTGTAAGAATGAGTCATGGCTGTTCTCTTCCCGGCAATATGGCCCTTGCTGCTTCCGGAAACGAAGAGAATGCATATACCGCAGGTCTCATAACGGGTAAGGAGCTTGCAGCGGTTGGCATTAATGTGGATTTTGCGCCCTCTGTTGACATTAACAATAACCCCAACAACCCTGTTATCAATGTTCGTTCTTTCTCCTCTGATCAAAATATAACCGCACGTTTCGGTACCGCTATGACAAAGGGCTTGCAGGCGGCAGGCGTTGCGGCGGCGGCAAAGCATTTCCCCGGTCACGGTAATACCAATGTTGACTCTCACACAGGTCTTCCTGCCATATATTCCACCTATGACGAGCTTATGAATTTTGAGATCGTTCCTTTTGCTGACGCTATAAAGAACGACTGTATGATGTTTATGAGCGGTCATATTCAGTTCCCCAATATAGAAAGCGCTTCTGTTATTTCCAAGCAGGATAAAAAGCCAATGACCTTGCCCGCAACCCTTTCCAAGGTCTTCCTTACCGACATTTTGCGCGACCAGCTCGGTTTTAAGGGCGTTCTTATAACAGACTCTATGCAGATGCAAGCTGTTTCCAGCCACATCGGTTCCGAACAGGCTAATATCCTTGCCATCAACGCAGGTGTTGATATATTGCTTATGTGCACAAGCCTTCGTTCTTTGAAGGATGATGAAAAGCTTGGCAAGCTTATTGACAACATTGTTAATGCTGTTGAGGATGGCCGTATTCCTATGTCCCGTATTGACGAGTCCGTTATGCGTATACTTAATCTTAAGAAGGCTCTCGGTCTGTTTGAAGCGCCCGAAACAAGCGTAGATGAAAAGATCGCTGCAGCCCTTAAGGAAGTTGGCTGTGAAGCTAACCGTGCCGCAGAACGCTTGCTTGCTACCGAGGGCGTGACCGTGCTTAACAACAACGGTGTTCTTCCCGTGGTAACAGAGGGTAAGAAGACTGCTGTTTTTGCCGCATACGCAAATAAGGTTAACGCATTTAAACTCGCTCTTAACAGACTTTATGCAGAAAACAAGCTTTCTGAAGTTGATTATACGGCTTATATCTATTCTAATAAGAAAGAGCTTGATGATGAAGCGAAAGCACTTGTTGACGGTGCCGACAACATCATTATAGAGACTGAAACCGAGACCAATATGGCGCACAGCAATTGGTACATAAGCTTCCCTCGTGCGGTTTGTGATTACGCCAAATCCATCGGCAAAAAGGTTGTTGTTATCAGTTCCTTTATGCCTTACGATGCAGGCATTTACAGAGATGCAGACGGCCTTGTTCTTTGCTATTGTGCAAAGCCGGTTCCCGGCGCAGTTGTCGCTGATATAAACAGCACTTTAGCTTACGGTGCTAATATACCTGCCGCTTTTGAGGTTGTATTGGGTAAGGCAAAGGCTAAGGGTAGACTTACTATAGATATACCTGAAATGAATGAAAACGGTAAGTTTGACACTGCTTCCGTTGTATACCCTTTGGGTAGCGGTATGGACCTCAATTAAAAAGTTTAAAAAAGTCAAAATTTACTATTGACAAACGCCTTAAAGGGTGCTATAATAACTCCCGCAGTCAGCGGACTGCGGTATCTGGGTGTGGCGCAGTTTGGTAGCGCGCTACCTTGGGGTGGTAGAGGCCGTGGGTTCAAGTCCCGCCACTCAGACCAAACAAGCACTGAAGTTTTATGCTTCAGTGCTTTTTGTTGTGTATGTGCTTTGCGTCATTTTTGTTGCTTTTGATAAAGTTTGTTTTAATTTTATAAGCTGTAAAGGTATTTGTTGACAATATTGCCATATAATGCTATACTGTATATAGCTACTTTGTTTATACTAAGTTAGGAGGTGTTATCATGGGCAAAGAAGCAGGAATCATCATAGGTATTGTGGTGTTTATTATTTTGATTTTTAACATCAAAATCGTATCCCAAGGAAATGAATATGTAATTGAACGTTTAGGTAAGTTTAAGGCTACTCGTGGTGCAGGTATACATTTTCTTATACCGTTTATTGATCGTATTGCAAACAAGGTTACTCTTAAGGAACAGGTGTTGGACTCTCCGCCTCAGCCTGTTATTACCAAAGATAACGTAACAATGCAAATAGACACCGTGGTGTATTTTAAGGTTTTCGACTCAAGGCTTTTCACCTACGGTGCTGTAAAACCCATAAGTGCGCTAAGCAACCTTACAGCAACCACGCTTCGTAACATCGTTGGCGAACTGGAGTTGGACGACACTCTCACTTCCAGAGATACGATAAACAATCGTATGACAGAAATACTGGACAGCGCCACCGACCAATGGGGTATAAAAGTAAACCGTGTGGA
>SVRF01000078.1 GCA_015064945.1 Oscillospiraceae bacterium
GTATCGGCGCTCGCTTGATGTTTTTGTAAACATCCAAACCACATAAAACAATAAAATATAGGCAATTATAGTAAGCTGATAATTGTACTTATGCACCTTTAGTGATTATACGAATTTCAACACCGGCTGCGTACCGTATTTCAGTGGCTATTTCAATGATGATGCGAATGCAGGTACTTTTCAACTTAATGTCAATTATGATGCCTCGAATGCGAATGACAATATCGGCGCTCACTAAATGTTTATAAATGGATATAACTATAATTGCCTTGCCTCTTGGCAAAACATAAAAAATATTTTCGCCGTGTTGGTAAATAAGTTTTTGTTGAAGGCTCGGTAAAATAAACATCAAATAAAAAGGTGTTATTATGAAAAGATACGGTAATTTATACGAGAAAATATATGCGATGGAAAACTTGAAACTTGCACACAAGAACGCAAGAAAAGACAAATCGCATTATAAAGCTGTGCAGATGGTCGATGCAGATCCGGAATACTACCTTACACAGATCCAGGATATGCTAAAAAACAAGACCTACAAAGTAAGTAGATACACGCACCGGAAAATCATTGATAAAGGAAAAGAACGGGAGCTGTCAAAGCTGCCGTACTTCCCGGACAGAATAATACAATGGGCGATAATGTTGCAGCTTGAACCTATATTCAAAAAGGTGCTGACTACATTCAGTTGTGCATCCCTTAAAAATCGTGGTATTCACAAAGCCTCCAGGCTGACAGATAGATACTTAAAAGATGTTGAGGGTACAATGTACTGCCTTAAAATTGATATTAACAAATTCTATCCCAATGTAAACCACCGGATATTAAAGGGCCTGCTCCGTAAGAAGTTTAAGGATAAAGACCTTTTAACGCTGTTAGACCAAATCATTGACAGTATGCCCGGCGGTAAAGGTGTACCGATAGGTTCTTACTTATCGCAATATCTTGCAAATTTCTATCTTGCCTATTTCGATCATTGGCTGAAAGAAGAAAAGGCTGTCAAATATGTAATACGATATATGGATGATATAACAATCTATCACAATTCCAAAGAGTTTTTACACTCTCTGCTTCGAGATATGGAAGTGTATTTGCGAGATAACTTGGAGTTGGAATTAAAGCATAATTGGCAAGTGTTTCCCACAGATGCCAGGGGCGTTGATTTTGTAGGATACCGTCATTTTCACGGGTACAAGTTATTGCGAAAGCGTACTTGTAAACACTTCAAACGAAAAATGCTTAAAATAAAAAGTAAAATCAGCAAAGGCTTGAACCTCACTTACAATGAGTGGTGCTCTGCCAATGCCTACAAGGGTTGGTTGATATGGTGCGATAGTTTCAGACTTACACAGAAATACATCGTACCTATACAATCAGCCCTTGATAATTATTATCTCAATACCATTAAAAGAAAGGCGATGATATGATGAAACACATCGGTAAAGTTGTTGGTAACACAGAGCAAGCAAGACCTCTTGTTATCGGGAAAGACACAGTATATGTGCACACCAATATTGAGCCGGTCGAGAAAGACGGAAAAGTTGTAGAGGATCTATTCAGCTATGACGAAGTACAGTACGGCAAAGATGAGTACATTGAGCTTATGGCACATAAAAACGCTGACCTCGAAGCCGGGTTAACAGATACACAGCTTGCTTTATGCGAGTTGTACGAAAGTATGGGGGTGTAAGGTATGGCTAAAATCTATGCAAGTTTAATTAAAAAAGGATTGAAAACTATTGACGATGTTCCGGCATCACTTAAAAAATCGGTGCAGGAATTACTGACCGCCGAAAAAGGCGGTGAGTAACGATGTCAACAGTTGCAGAAACAATTATAACAATATCTGCGGTTATCGGTGCTATCGGTGTTATTTGGGGCGTTATTTACGGTGTTATAAAATGGGTGCAAAGGCAGAACCAACAGACAGACGATATAAAGTCGCTTAAAGAAACCCATAAATCTGATGTTGAAGCTATGCAGAAAAAAGAGCGAGAGGATATGCAAGATATTAAGAACGAATTGTGCGTATTGAGTTATGCTATGCTTGCATCCCTTGATGGCTTAAAGCAGTTACATTGTAACGGCGAAGTTACAAAGGCACATAAACGCCTGGAAAAACATTTGAACCAATCGGCACACGATCAAATATAAAGGAGCTGATACTATGAACAATATAGAATTTGTAAACAAAGCTAAAAACATAGCAGAAAATTATAAAACTGCTTATGTGTGGGGTGCTTTTGGTTTTACTGCCAATGCTGCAAATATGCAGCGTTTGATTGACCAATACTCCAAAAATAATCAGTATCTTGCAAGGGCAAGGCAGATTTACGGCAACGGCTTTTTCTTTGATTGTGTCGGGCTAATTAAAAGTATTCTGTGGGGTTTTAGCGGAAACAAAAACGCTACATACGGCGGTGCTAAATACGCTTCAAACGGTGTAAACGATATATCAGCCGATCAAATGATTAACATTTGTAAGGGTGTTTCCACAGACTTCAAAAACATTGAAGTTGGCGAGGTTGTTTGGCTTCCCGGACACATCGGTATTTATATCGGCGGTGGCAAGGTAGTTGAAGCAACTCCGGCTTGGTCGGGTGGCGTTCAAATATCAGACATCAGCACAAGCGGTAAACGCACGAAAAATGGCGTAGGAACTGCCGTTTGGAAGAAGCACGGCAAATTACCCTACCTCACATACGAAAAAGCCACAGAGGGCAAAATCAAGCTCGAAACGGGCAACGATATTGTGTGGGAACTTATGAACGGCAAATACAAAATTGAGATTAACGAAGTGGAAAGAGCTGTTAAGGCCCTGGATAAAGCAAAGGCTAACAGCGAATTTTGTTCACTTTATTGGATCTTGTATAAGTTGGTGAATGGCAATGGCTAACAGAAAAAAGAAAAAAAGTGTTTTCAGCAAGGTTATCGTTTCGCTTGTAATTGGCTTGAATGTGGCATTTACAGCAGCGGTTCTTATAATCTTTACAAAAACTATGTCAGAGCCATCCGGTTTAATTATTGCTTGGTTTTCCTTTACTACTGTTGAGCTGTGGAGCTTGGCAGGGATAAAGAAAGCCAAAGAGAAAAAGGAGAGCAATTATGATTGTTAATATTATTTTAGGTGCTATTGTACCTCTTATTTTACTCATTGTGGCCGGCTACTTAATTAAAACTTTCCGCAATAACGAAGTTATTAAGTGGGTTGGTATTGCTGTAAAAGCTGCCGAGCAGATTTTTGAGCACGGTATGAATACAGAAAAGTTTACCTAT
>SVRF01000044.1 GCA_015064945.1 Oscillospiraceae bacterium
TATACGTCGCCGGAGAATGCGTAATCGCCTATTTCGATAGCGCCCGACAAATCGATCTCCTTAAGAGAACAGTTGTTGTAGAACGCCATATAGCCTATCTTTGCACCCTTGCCGAGGGTAACGCTTTCAAGGGAAGCGGCGTTGGCAAAGGCGTTTTCGCCGATAACGGCGTTTTCGCCGATGGTAAGGGATTTAAGCGCGGTGGAGAAGACGTAATAGTACATTCTGTCTTCGCCGTCCATATAATAATCTACCGTAAATACAAAATCCTTGCTGGCGTTAAAGGCGTACTTGCCAAGAGTTACGTTATCGCCTATAACAACCTCTTCCAGCTTGAACAGCTCGCTGAACACGCCTTCTTCAATGGTAATTCCGTCGGGGAGAGTAACCTTGGTAAGGTCGGTGCAGGAAAAAGCGTATTTACCTATAGAGGTTTTTGCCGTAAAGGCGGGAAGTTCGGTAATGCCGGTTTCAAAGAATGCATACTCACCGATAGTGCTGAGTTTACCTAAAGTTACGGATTTAAGTGCAGGGTTGGAGGCGAATGCATAGTCGCCGACGGAAGTAACACCGTTAAGGCTTATTGCGGTGATACTTTGATTATGGGAGAAAGCGCCGTCGCCAACCGTGCTTATATTCGCACCACCTATATGGGAAGCGGTAAATTCACCGTCAAAGGTGGGGGCAACAGCAACAAGGGTGTTGCCGTCTGCGGATATAATATAGTTCTTGGTTTGTACTTTATAAGCCTTGTTGCCTTCGGAAATTTCAAAGCTGTTTATCTTTGTGGATCTGAAAGCGAACTCGCCTATATCGTTAACCTCAGGACCTACGGTAACACTTTCCATATTTTCGCATTCGTAAAACATACCTTCGGGCAGTACAGCGGCGTTAACGTAGAAGGACTTTAACGCATGACAGCCGGTAAAGGCATAAGCGCCGTATTTAACCTTGTTTGACTTTACGGTAACGTCGGAAAGGTTTTTACAGCCTGCAAATGCGTATTGACCGATGGAAAGCAAGCTGTCGGAGGTGGTAACGCCCTTGAGCTCGGTATTTCCTGCAAAAGCGTAATCTGAAATTATACAAGCGGAGTCAAGCTTAAGTGTGCCTTGTAAATTGCAGTTTTCAAAGGCGTTTTGGTTAATTATCTTAAGGTTATTATCGCTGCTGAAGCTGATCTTCTTAAGGGAGGTACAGCCGTAAAATGCGCCGTATTCCACAGACTCAAGAGTGGAGGGGAACACAACTTCTTCCAGGGCTGTAAGGTTTGCAAATGCGTAACTGTTTATCTTCTTAACGCCTTCGGGTATTACAACCTTGGTAACGGTAGCGTCACCTATATACCACATCTTAGAGGTTTCTGCGTCGTCAAATGCAAGCTCCTCTTCCGTCTTAAGAACGTATTCAAAGTTGGAGAATGCAAAAGAGCCTATTTCTCTAAGCATAAGATCTTCGGGGATGACAACCGCACCGCCGTTGCCGTAATAGTGGGTTAGGCTGCCGCCGTTTGTAAGATAGGGATCTTTAACCTCTACGGTAACGGTCTGGGAGTAATAGGTGCTCTTTCCGTCCATGGTAAGCTTTACTGTTATGGATGCAAAGCCTTCAGCCACGGCGGTAACAACACCGCTCTCGCTTACTTTCACGATGGCTTCATTACCGGTTTCGTATACTACCTGGGTGTCCTTAGGGAAGTAAGCATCAAGGGTGTAGTTAAGCAATACAGACTCCGAAGGATACATGGAAAGGTTATAGTTACCTTCAAAGAAGCGGGTATCGCCGGTATCGCCGATATCTTTTTCATCGTTATCTACAACGTAGTAAGCTTTAAGTGTTTCGTAGCCGTCCAAGCGGAATATATCAGCAACAGGCTTGTCGTATCTTACAAAGCCCTCGTCGCCTTCACCAAGTACGGTAAGGGTAAATTTAATGCTCTTGCCGCTTTCGGGGTCTCTCGCCATAACCTGTGTAACGCCGGGCGCAACAGCAATAAGCTTGTTGTTAACAACCTTGGCCACAGAGGTCTTTTGAGAGGAAAATTCCAAAAGCTCTACCCATTCGCTGTCGGGATAGCTGAGGGGTTCAAGCTTAAATATTTCGTTGGGGCTCATGGTAAGTCCGTTTTCCAAGCCCTCAAATAAAAAGTCAACATAGTTATCGGGTAAGCCTATTTCGTAGGAAGCGATGTTAAGCGCATAGTCGTAGCAAGTCAACACGAAGGTCTTGCGGTTAACAAGGCTGCTGTCCTTGAACTCATAGATGTAATCGGTAAGCTCAAAGGTCACGTAAGTGGTGTCATTACGCTTGGAATAGATGGGGGTAAGATACTGCTCAAAAGCTTTAAGCAAAGAGCTTTCGTTCCCTTCCTCATCCGTATCCATGGTAACGTAGCCAAGCTGTGCCGCCATTGCGTAGTGGTTATCGTAGATAGCCGCTTTTGCATACAAACGGTTCTTCTTTTCGGTGTTGTCGTATTCGTAGTAAAACTCCACATCCTTAAGGGTGGGTGCTTCAAAGTCTACGGTAAGAGGAAACTCAAAGGTGTTGTTCTTGTTGGTGGTAAGTGCACCGTCGCTGTAGTCCATATATCCTACAAGCTTTACGGTGTATTTGCTGTTGTTTGCAAGGTTGTAATCCTTGGTGTCAAATTCTATCTCAATGTTTGCGGGGTAGATAGAACCGCCATCACCGTAGGATTTTCTTACGTCGTCGTCAACACATTCAAACACGACCTTGCCTGTGGTATCGTCGGTTATGCTCACTTCAATCTTTGCGGCGTTTCTTAAAAGACCTGCCCATACAAAGCGCAGTGAGTGAATGGTGCCGTCCTGATTGGAAAGTGCTATATAATCTCTGTTAGCAGAGATAACAATATCATTGGGGTTTTGTATAAAATAATAAGTGCCGAGGTAGCTTACAAAGTCATCATAAACGCCGCCAATGGGACGGGTTGCGTAAGCGTCTGCCATAGTCTTGTCTTCAAAGGGAATAGAATTGTCAAGCTCGTCTGCATGGGTCGCAAAATAGTCAAGGTCAAACATAGGAGCCGCAGTCCAATCGCCGTAGAAAGCAAGGTATGGAACACTAAGGTCTATATCGGTGCCCTCTTTTGCGTCGAGGGTGATAAAGCCTTCCACATACATGCCGTTTTCAAAGGACTCGTCCAGATATTTTTTGTCGCTGTCGCTGAGGGTAATAACAAGCTTAATATCAGCAGTTTCGCCGCTGTTTACTGTAAGTGTGGTGCCGTTAAGAGTGCCGCCCTTTGTAAGGCTTATATCAAGCTTCGCACCGCTAAGCACGTAAGCTTCTTCTGTGACGGTGGTCTTACCTGCGTTAGTCTTGGTTTCGCTTACGCCTTCGGTAAGCACGTGTGCGCCTATGTTGTAGCTAAGCGCTTTGTCGCCGATGTTGTTTACGGAAAAATGCATTTCGTAAACGCCGTTCTTTTCGGGGTCATCGCCAAGCTCTAACTTGGTGGTATCCATTTCCGTGCCGTCTTCATAGTAGGTGGTGATGTAGGCGGGGGTGGAAACAGAGTTAAGAAGGTTTGCAAGACCTGCGCCTTGCTTTCTTACAGCGTAGGGCACGCCGTTGGTGTTTATTGCGATATCTGCGGTGGACATCATAAGGCGGTTGACCATAGCGGTAACCTTTACGTTGTCCTCTGCGATGGAGGGGAAGTTTTCTACCACGTACTGACGCAGAAGAATAGCAACGCCTGCCAAATTGGGACAAGCCATGGAAGTACCGGAAAGTCTGTCATAGCCGCCGCCTGTTACGGCAGAAAGGATGTCGCCGCCGTGCGCGGTAATCTCAGGCTTAATGCCAAGGTCGGGAGAGGGACCCCAAGAGGAAAAGTCGGACATGAAAGGACCGGATGTTTGTTCAACATTTATGCTAAGTTTGCCGGTGCCGACAGCCGCCAGCATTTCACCGTCGTTCTGAGAGATAGAGCATACCGCAAGGGTTGCACTGCCCACATTCATTTTTATATCACCGGAAACGTTGTTGTAAATGATTATGCCTGCTGCCCCTTGTTTTTGTGCAACAAAGGCTTTTTCTTCAAAGGTGGTGTCGCCGCGGCGTACAAGCGCTATCTTGCCCTTAACGTCAAGACCTGTATAGTCTGCACTTCTGCCTACGCCGGGTATGGTGATAAATTCGATCTCTATAGACTTTTTGTCCCCAAGCAGCGTTTCAAAAAACTTGTTTTCTATTGCCGCACCGTTGTTGGACTCGTCAAAATATATAATCTTATCTTCGTACTTGATGTAAGGAGTTTCCACACCCTTAATGGAAGCAACGGAGATAACGCCCTTGTAGGTAGAAGGGGAACCAACCGTGCTTGTGTCGGGATTGGCGGTAAGTCCCAGGTTACCGTTAGCCTCAGAGCCGTAAGCAGAGCTGTAGCTGTTGGAGGCGGCGGCGATAACGCTTATGCCTGCGTTGCGGATTTTCTCGTAAATCTCGTCTTCGTGGTCCTTGTCGCTCTCACGGCTAAAGCCGCAGGCAGTACCGAGGGACATATTAATAACGTCAACTCCCAGAACAACGCAGTCTTCCAAAGCAGAAAGTATCCAAGCGCTGCGAGCGGTATCCATAACGTCAGAAAAAATCTTCATAGAAACGAGCTGTGCATTGGGAGCAACACCCGTAATAGTGTCATCCTTACCCACAATAACGCCCGAAACATGGGTACCGTGTTCGTTATGGGTGGAGTACACATCGGGATCTGCGTCCGCATAGTCAAAGCCGAAGGGGACTTTTTCGTTGATGTATACGTCGTCAACGGAAAGACCTTCCCTAAGACCTGCCGCTTTTGTATCACCCAAAACAGCCGCAACTTCCTCATAGGTAAGACCCAGCTTTTCTGAGGTGAAGTTGTCAACGGAAAAAGCAGAGTGACCGGAGTCCAAGCCCGTATCCAAAACGGCAACAACCATACCGCTGCCGTCATAGCCACAGCCTTCGCTGTTAAAAATACCGGTATCATATACGTTAACCTTGTTTTCAACCAGCTTGGTGTCGCAGGACTTGTATACTTCGCCCACAATGGCATCTCTGCCCTTGCCCAGGGATTTGCAAACAGCCTCAAAGTCACCTGCTTTAATAACAAGCTCAAAGCCGGAAAGCAAGGTGTTATAGCTTTCGCCTAAGGTATAGCCGATATTCAGCTTGTCCAAAGCGGAAAGCACTTCAGCCTTTTCCTTGGCTATATCTGCGTTGATCTCGGCGGCTTTGTCACTGCCTGTCACAAAATCCAAAAGACTTTCGCTTTTATCGGTTTTTTCGTAAGCATCGTAAAGGTTTTCCGTGCTTAAGGTTATAATAACCGAAATATCTGTATCGTCACTTATTCCGTCGTTAAGCTGATACATAACGGAATTGTTAAGGTAGGGCTTATAATCCACCTTAACGTCATCCAAGCGATGGATGTAGGAGGCGTCATAGCTTGATGCTACGACCGTCTCGGAAACCTTGGAATAATTGCACAGCAACGTGGTTGCCGCAAGACCTACAACCGCAACAGCTTGCAGGGCTTTTTTTAGTTTTCTCTTAATCATGGAATAAACGCCTTTCATTCTCGTATATGTGCAGATATACTTTCAGCACATATCACTATATCATACTATATTTTTGTAACAATTGCAAGCGTTTTACATAGAATATAGAAATTTTTATTACTTATTATACAAAAACAATCATTTACTTTCTGCAAAAAATGTGATATAATCAAACTGTAGTATTGTACGGAGGTGATATCCCATTAATATAAAATTTGTAAAAATCTTGCGTCGGTGTCTGGGCGTGCTTACATCCGTGGCGTGTGTTGTTGTCGGTATCTGCCTTATAGCAGCCTGTGTGGATATATATATGTCGGGCAATAAGCCCTTTTCCCCGGAGGCAGTAGCGCAGCGCTTTGATGTTATTGATGTTACCGTTTACGTTTGCCTTTCGATTGTTGCGGTATGTGCATTGGTTTCTTTTGTGCTGTCTTTGCTTTTCTCCGCTGAAAAGATAAAAACAAAGGCAGAGCGTTACAGCGACGCATATATTAACAGCTTGTACGCAAAAGCAGATTTAGCAAGCTGTGACCTTGGTTTGGCGTACGTGGTAAAAACACAGCGCAAAAAACGTTTCGTTTTGTCTGCTGTACTTTGCGCTCTGCTTGTTGTGGGAACGGTTGTTTTCTGTGTGTTCTCCTTTAACCCCGATAATTACCAAAGAGATGACGTTAATGCATCGGTTATAAAGCTCAGCTTTGCAGGTCTTATATGCTTCCTGCCTGCTGCAGCTTTGGCGATAGTAAGGGAATTTATTTTAAAGGTCATAAGAAAAACCGAAGGCGATGCACTTAAGCGAATAATCTCCGACGGCAATACAAAAACGCTTGCGGCAAATCCGTTCCGTCAAAAACTACCGCTGTATGTCAAGTTTTTCTGTATTATACTTGCCGCGGCGTTTATAACGTACGGTTTTCTTACGGGCGGCAGTGACGCAGTGCTTGTCAAGGCGGTAAACCTTTGTATGGAATGTGTGGGATTGGGGTGATTTGTTATGAATAAGTTTATTAGTACAGTAAAACGCTATATCCCCACGAAACGCAAGCTTATCCAGTTGTATTTTGCCTTGCTTTACAATATCAACCTTAAGGGTTTTGCCACGGGTAAGCTGTACAAGGGCGAAAGTAAAAGATTTTGCGTGCCCGGTATAAACTGCTATTCCTGCCCCGGTGCAGTAGGGGCGTGTCCTCTCGGTTCTATGCAGGGCGCTTACGGCAATGAAAAAAGTACTATGTTCTATATGGGTGGCATTATACTGTTGTTTTGCATAATGTTCGGCAGAATGATATGCGGATACGCTTGCCCCTTCGGACTGATACAGGAGCTGTTCTACAAGGTAAAAACTCCTAAGGTAAAAAAAGGCCCGCTTACACGTATTCTGTCCTACCTAAAATATTTTATCCTTGTGTTCCTTGCGGTTATTGTACCTGTAATGTATGCTCTTAAAGACCAAGCGGTACCGGGCTTTTGTAAGTATATATGTCCCGCAGGCACTTTGGAGGGCGGCATAAGCCTCCTTGCCAACAAGGTTAACAACAGTTATTTTTCTTCCTTGGGGCCCTTGTTTACGTGGAAATTTGCACTTCTTGTAAGTTTTATCGTGGGCTCGGTATTCATATTCCGTATTTTCTGCCGCTTTGTCTGTCCTTTGGGTGCTTTGTACGGTCTGTTTAACCGCTTCTCCGTGTTTGGCATTAAGCTTGAGGAAAGCAAATGTGTTCACTGTAACCTGTGCATAAGCAACTGTAAGCTGGACATTAAAAAGGTGGGTGACCACGAATGTATCAGCTGTGGCGAGTGTATAAACGTTTGCCCCACTAAGGCCATAAGTTGGAAAGGCTCTGTGTTCAAGTTGCACCCCAACCAAGTGCAAAACACTAAGGAGCCCGAGCCTGTAACGGATAAAAAACGCCGCATCGTACAAATAATAAGCGCGGTAGTGATGCTTGCGGTTCTGATAGGTGCGTTCTTCTACTACTGGAACGACGTGCCGGAAACCAAAGCTCCTGTAGTTATCGAAAAGCAAGAGGAGGATTTACCTCCCTACGGCGTAGAGGTTGGCAACACCTGTATGCCCTTCGAATTGGAGCTGTTTGATACAGCCGGTCTTACGGGTGAAAAGCTTGACCCTACCAAGTCGGAAAAAGTTACCGTTATAAACTTCTGGGGTACTTGGTGCGGACCTTGCGTAGCGGAATTACCCCACTTTAACGGTCTTGCTAAGGAATACGGTGATGACATTACCGTTGTTGCTATACATTCCGATAACGGTTTTGCTGCAGCGCCGTCCTTTGTGGCTAAAAATTACGGAGACAGTCCGATGGTTTTCGCTAAGGACGTAGCGGGCGAGGTTTATCATACCGACTATCTTATGTGCGGTGACGCTTATCCCGTTACCTTCGTTTTAGACAGCAGGGGAGTAATTACAAGCAAGTTTGTAAGCTCCGTAACGGAAGATGAACTGCGTGCGGCAATAGACGATGCATTAGCTAACAGTTGAATAAAAAATTCCCCCAAGAAAGCCGTTCGGCTTCTTGGGGGCCAAAAAATATAGCCTATGGAAAATAAATTCCATAGGCTCAAGCTGATGACAAACTTGTCATCAGCTTGGCAGAGTGCTGAGAAAGAGTGCAGACAAGACGAACCGAGGCGAGAACTGTACATAGGTACTGTGAGCCGAGGTTCGTTTTGAACGAAAAAATACAATATAATGCAGAAAAGTCAGGGACGCGCCCCTGACTTTTCATCTTTGTGTGTAATTATATTTTTCTTTTTTCGTGGTCTGTGCCTTTGTCAGCGGTCTGACCGCCCGCTATGCGGGCGGATTGTTATTGTTTTGTTTTGTGAATAGCGCGCTATCCGCTACGCTATTTACTCAGCCGTTCAAGCACCGATTCGTCAATTGTCCCCAAGCCTTTCTCCCAATAAAGAGGAGCGTCCGTATTACAGGAAGGGAAACACTCACGCAGGATATAGCTGTAAAGAATAGCTTTGTTTTTAATGTTTTCGTATTCAAACACTTCGTCAAGCTCACCGTTTTTTCTTATAAACAGATACTCCATAATACGCGCTCTGTCCTCGGTGGGTGCTACTCTGGAGTAGCCGTCGATAAACCACACTCTGTCGGGGTTATCCTCGCCGTATATAGTGTAGCGCATATTGCTTTCGTAATCGGCGTACATAAAGGTGTAGGCATCCTCCGCGGGGGCGATATTCTCCCATTGCCATAGCCAATCCAGCGCGTTTTCTATAGATGCATCCTCTATACGACGGTCAAAAACATGGGAAAGCTCGTGAGGGATGTTGGTGGCAAGGTCCTCGGTGATATCCATTACCATTACTAAATAGCCGCCTTCTGCCGAAACAAAGGCACCTGCTTCACCAAGGCTGTCACCGCCCGTGCCGTAAATGGTGCCGCACAGGTACATAAGCAAGCCGTTATAGCCGCCCTCCCACGCTTCTTTAATCATTCCTTCGGGGAAAAGTGCCAAGGTGTTCTTTACGGTATTAACGGCAGTATACACAGCGTATGGATTTGTTTTGGGCTGTGCTACGTAGTCGCTTACAATAAAATCGTTTCCCTTTGAACCGTAAATAAGCTCTACGCTTGTGCTTTTATATATCTCCTCGGCGGTTTCTGCCGTTATCCTTTCAATATCTTCATCGGTACAAATAAGAATGTTTATGTCCTCATCGGCGTTTTTTGCCGCCGATATCATATCATAAACGTAAAACTCGTTGCTTCCATTTGAGGAGACAGTTATGAACACGGTGCCGTTGTCTCTGAAGAAAATGCCGATTCCGTAAATCTCGTCACCAAAGTTAATGGTGGAAATGTGCTTGCCCTGTACAAGGTCGTAAAACTTAACGGTGCCCGTGTTGTAGCTGTTCCCTACAGCAAGGTAACCGCCGTATATCCCTTGCATATACTCGCTTTTTTCAAGCTCCATAAACATTTTTCTTTCGTCCTTAAAAGAACAAAGCAGCAAGAAACCCATATCAGAACAGTCCAAAACACCGTCGTTTACGGTGCATACGTTGTCGGATACATAACTTTCAGCACTGTCATTGTAAGGGTTGTATAAAAGGAAGTGGTCGTCAAAAAAAGATAACACAAAGCAGTTATTGCTATAGCCTATGTTCCAAACGCCCATGTCAACGCCAAGCTCTATCTTCTTTTCACTTCCGTCTTCAAGGTCTATAACAGTCGCATCGTTATCCTCGGTGCAGTAAAACATAAACCTGCCGTCGGGGCTAACGTAGGCTGTGGATATTGCCATAGACTGCGGGTCGCCTTCTCTGCCCTCATAGGCTGTGCTTTCCTTGCCGTCTTTGTCGTAGAGCTTTACGGAAGCGGTGCTTTTGTCTACAACCCAAAAGCCGCTGTCATCGGTTGCCCCCACAGAAAACCAATAGGGCATATCGATTTCCGCCAAAACCTCTAATGTTTTAAGACTGTATATAACGCCTTTGTCCTCTTCGTCCCAGTAGTTTATAAGCAGATTGTCGCCGCTTATGTGGGTGCTCATACCCTCTACATCCGGTAAGGGTAGGGAGAGGGAGTAAAGGTGTGCTTTGTCGGTAGGGCTGAAACACTCGGGCATTTCGGTGCCGACGTTTATGTAAGGCTGACCGCAAAGCTCAAAAAAGCCTTCTGCGTTAAGGGGGACATTGTCTTCGCTTTCGTCCTCGCTGCTTTCTTCTGCAGAGCTTATGTCTTCGCTGTTTTCGAGCTTGGAGCTCTCTTCGCTTTCTGTTTGTTGGCTTTCTGCTTCGGGCTTACTGCTTTGCTCATCCGCAGGCTCCTCTCCGCGGCAAGCGGTAAACGTAGAAAAAATCATTGCCAAAAGCAAGGCTATGCTTATAAGTTTTTTCATGACAACACTCCTTTAACAGAATATTTACATTTACAGTATACTACGTTTTTTCTGTTTGTCAATCGGTCTATTCCTTATAATAGTCCTTTGAATTTTTATAAAACTATTGCTTTTAGGGCTTTTTTGTGATATGCTTTTTGTTGTTAATAATGGAAAGAAGGTGAAATGCGTGGTACTGACAGTTGATATCGGTAATTCCAATATAATCCTCGGCGGATTTGAAGGTGATAAGCTGTCTTTTGTGGTTCGCATTTCTACCAAAATTAACAGAACGCCTGACGAATATGCGGATAAAATACTGGGTGTTTTGGCGGTGCATAATATGGTAGGTAAAACCATAAAGGGCGCAATTATATCATCGGTTGTGCCGCCCCTTAACGCTGTAATAAAAAGTGCAGTAAAGCTTATATGGGGGATAGATTCCCTTTTGGTGGGACCCGGCATAAAGACGGGACTTAATATTCATTGTGATACGCCCTCCTCAGTGGGTGCGGATTTGATTTGCGCCTGTGTTGCCGCCCATGGCATTTACGGCAGTCCTTCTCTTATTGTCGATATGGGGACAGCCACAAAGATAATGGTGGTTAACGAAAAGGCTACCTTTATAGGCGTATCTATCATCCCGGGCGTTCAGATGGGTTTAAACTCTCTTTCCGAGGGAACTGCACAGCTTCCAAAGGTAGAGCTGGAGGCACCCAAAAGCGTTTTGGGCAAAAACACCTCAGACAGTATGCGCTCCGGTGTTGTTTTCGGCAACGCGGCGCTTATTGATGGGATGATTGACCGGATTAAGGACGAGTTGGGGATGGATTTACCCATCTATGCAACGGGCGGTGTTGCTCATCTTATCATCCCTCATTGCAAGCACAGTATTAAGATGGACACGCATCTTGTATTAAAAGGGCTGAAAATTATTTACGATAAAAACAATTAAATACGGTTTGTGTATTGCTCTCTTACGCAGAGGGTTGATATAAATTTTTATGCGTTGTACCGCCGCAGGCGGACGACAGCAAGGAGGAAAATTTTATGAAACAAACAAGGAAGCAAAGCGTACACACAAAAAAGCTTGTACTGCTGGCGATACTTTCGGCAATCGTGGCAGTGCTTGCTTATTACGGCGGGTTTATCAAAATCGGTGGTTTGGCATCAATTTCATTGACCCTTATCCCCGTAGTAATCGGTTCGACTTTGTGCGGTCCCATGGCAGGTGCTTGGCTTGGCAGTGTGGCAGGCGCCATATTCTTTTTAACGCCCGATGCTGCATTTTGGTTAGGGCTCAGCGTGCCCGGAACAATTATAACCGTTATGGTTAAAGGCGCTGCGGCAGGTTGGTGTGCAGGTGTCGTTTACAAGCTGCTTGAAAGCTACAACCGTTATATTGCGGTTGTTGTCAGTGCCATAGTTTGCCCCGTGGTAAATACAGGCATCTTTTTGCTGGGCTCCCTTATTTTCTTTATGGATGCTGTAAGCGCAGGCGCTACAGCGGAAGGTGTTTCCGTCGGCGGGTATCTTATTGTGTTCTTTGTGGGGCTTAACTTCGTGTTTGAGCTTATCGCAAATATCGCAATAAGCCCTGCTATGGTAAAGATACTTGACATTGTTCAAAAAAGAAACAAATAGTTGTAACGCCCCTACGGTTTACCGTAGGGGCGCCAGAACGCTGACAAAGGCACAGAACACGAAAAAATAAAATACGGTTACTATAAAGTAAAAATTTCGGGGGAATTTCCCCCGAAATTTTTGTATATTTTCGTGTTTTTTCGTTCGAAACGAACCTCGGCTCACAGTACTTAGTACAGTTCTCGGGGTCCCCGTTGCGAACGAAGTGAGCAAGGGGGTGGTGTGAGCACTCTTTCTCAGCAGTCTGCCAAGCTGATGACAAGGTTTGTCATCAGCTTGACGGTAGGGATTAATCCCTACCGTTATAATTTTACTTACTTCTGCTGTCAACAAGCTCGCCGAACTTGTTTATACCCTTGCTGATAAGCATAGCAAGGAAATAGACCACAATAAAGGCAAAGCAGGCGGCGAATATAAGCATAGTGTTGTCGGCGCCCTCTGCCTTGGGCAACATAACCATAGCCGCCACCAAAAGGGCAAAGTTAAGACCCACGTGCAGCACACGCTTTAAGGCTTTGTTTAAAGGCTTAATGTCAAATATTAAAAAGCTGAAGCCCACAAGAAGGGAGTAAACGAACAGCAAAAATGCAATATCCGCAAACTTGTTGGCGCTGAAAGCGGTTTCAACCTTTGTTTGGGTAGCGCTTGCCGCAGAGAACACCCCGCACACAAACATCATAAGCAGGGTAAAGCACAGGGAAGCGTACAGAGCAACGTCCTTAATTCTCTTCATTTGCTTCTACCGCTAAAAACTTCTTTAGTCCTTCAGGAAGATTTTCTTCCGCAATGGAAGAAGTGATAAAGCAGTCAACACCCATCTTTGCGGAGATATCGTCCAGCTTATACATAAATTCTTCAAACGCGGCAACGTCGTCACCGCAGATCTTAAGTGCGCTGTCCACAAATATTTCGGTTATATCGTAATTGCAAGCCAAAGTACCGCAAACAAAACCGTAAAGGGTGTTAGCGTCCTTTATATCATAATCCTTAGCATCTATAAGACGTGCGGAGGTGCGGATGTGATAGGTAAGCTTTCCGCCGTATTCTATGCACACAACCAAGCCCTTGGAAGCCTTAGCCGCCTCGTGTACCTCGTCCACCAACATTTTTGTTTTGCCTGTTCCTTTAAGACCAACTTTAAGTGTTACCATTTTTTTCTCCTTAAACTTTTATAATGCGTGAATTTTTGTTAAAAGCTCTTCTTTAAGTTCTTCATAGCCGGGCTTGCCCAAAAGTGCGTACATATTACGCTTGTAAGCCTCAACACCGGGCTGGTCGAAGGGGTTAACGCCCAGAATATAGCCCGATACCGCACAGGCAATAAAGAAGAAATAAATAAGCTCGCCCAAATTCTCCTCATCGCGCTTGTCATACTCCACAATAAGGTTGGGTACGCCGCCTGCGGTGTGCGCCAAAAGGGTACCTATCATCGCCTCATCATTAACCGAAGACATCTTAACACCGGACAGGAAACCAAGCCCGTCAATATCCACAGCGTTGGAGGGGATAAACATATCCTTGCGCACTTGCTTTTGCTTGACTATCGTCTCAAACAGCACCCGCTTGCCGTCCTGAATATACTGACCGAGGGAATGCAAGTCCGCGGAAAAAATAACGGAAGCAGGGAAAATACCCTTGCCGTCCTTACCTTCGCTCTCGCCAAACAACTGCTTCCACCACTCGTTCATCATACGGAAAGACGGCTCGTAGCTGCCAAGTATCTCCACACACTTGCCCTGCTCATAAAACAGATTACGAAGCACCGCATAGCGGTACGCATCGTTCTTCATACCCTCTGCATCGATACGGCGGCGCATATTTGCCGCACCCCTGAGCATAGCACGTACATCCGCACCGCAAACTGCGATGGGGAGAAGACCTACGGCGGTAAGTACGGAAAATCTGCCGCCTACATCATCGGGGATAACGAAGGTATTATAACCCTCTCTGTCCGCAAAGGCTTTAAGTGCGCCACGCTCCTTATCGGTAGTGACAAACACCCTCTCCTTTATCTCGGAGTTGGTGTATTTCTTAAGCATCATATGGCGAACCATACGGAAAGCAATAGAGCTTTCTGTAGTAGTACCCGACTTGGAAATAACGTTAACCGAAACCTCCTTGCCCTCACAAAGAGCAAGCACGTCGTCAAGGTCATCACCTGAGAAGGAGTTGCCCACAAAATAAATCTCCGGTGTGTCCTTCTTCTGTATGTTGTAATAGCGGGAACGCAAAAATTCGATAGCCGCACGGGCGCCCAGATAAGAACCGCCTATGCCTATAACAATAAGCACATCGCTTTCTGTACGTATTTTTTCCGCCGCACGCTCTATTGCCGCAAGCTCCTCCGTATCATAATTAAGGGGGAGATCATACCAGCCCTTATAATCATTCTCTTCAGAGCGTGCCTTAAGCATAGCATCCGCCTTTATAAGACGCTCCTCCATTGCGGCAAGGGCATCTTTTTCTATAAATTCATGCGCATACTTGTCGATAAGTCTTACAGACATTTCGTGCAACCTACCTAACTTATTTTTAGAGATAACAATACAACTGTTATTATACCCTTTGTTTTTATATTTGTCAAGCGATTATACAAAAGACAGTATATTTTTCCAAATTTTCTTAAAAAGCTTATCAAAAGTCAACTTTTCCACAGAGCTGTCTGCCCTGATATCCGCACGGCACAGCTCTTCGCCCTCCAAAAGGAATACCGCCTCTCCCACCTTTTGCCCTTTGGCGATGGGAGCTTTAAGGTTTTCCTCTATTCGGGTCTCGGTCACGATCTCACCGCTGCCCTTCTCCGCCAATACAGAAGGGACGGTGTAACTAGCCCTGAAGCTTTCCGCACAGCCGCCTTTTACAGTAATAGGCGGTATCTCCACCGCCTGAGGCTGTACAACTCTATAGTTGGCAAAGCCGAAATCCAGCATCTGCTTGGCGGCGGCAAAGCGTTTGTCAGAGCTGGGACTGCCCAAAACCACCGCAATAAGCTGCATTCCGTCACGAAGCGCAGTGGCAGAAACGCAATACATCGCCTCAGTGGTAAAACCCGTCTTCATTCCGTTTGCACCCTGATAAAATCGTACAAGTCTGTTGGTGTTGCTAAGACCAAAGGCGCCGTCACGCACCGTATCCATCCAAATGGTGGTGTAGTTAAAGATAATGGTGTGCTTAAGCAGCTCACGGGTCATAAGCGCCACGTCAAGGGCAGAGGAGTAGCCTCCGCCGTCCTCATCAAGCCCCGTGGTGTTGGCGAAAAGGGTATGCTCCATACCAAGTGCTTGGGCGCGGTCGTTCATCGCCGCCACAAAGCTTTCCACACTACCGTAGATATGCTCTGCAAGGGCTACGGCGGCATCGTTGGCAGAGGCTACGATAAGGCATTTAAGCATTTCATCCACGCTCATTTGCTCGCCCGGCTCCAAATACACCTGCGAACCGCCCATAGATGCAGCGTAAGCGCTTACGGTAACCATATCGTCTATCTTTATCTTGCCCTTGTCTATGGCCTCGCACACAAGCAGGGTGGACATTATTTTGGTAACGGAGGCGATGGGCAGTTCCTCGTTCTCGTTGCTTTGATAAAGTATGCGCCCCGTGGACGCTTCCATAAGCAGAGATGCTTTACACTCCAAATTGCCCGTAAAGCTTGCGGTTTGGGTCCACTCCTCAAAAACCTCGTAGGCAGGCGGATAAAACTGCGGCTTCTCGTAGGCACACACCGAAAACGGTTGCAGCAAAAACAAAAACGACATTAAAACAGCAAGGCATTTTTTCATAAGGCATAAGTCCTTTCCCAAAGGGTTTTTAATAAAAAGTATGCTGAGGCTGTGAAAAAAAGCACTCTATGACGAAAAACAAATGAAAAATTTCCTTGACAATCAGGGTAAAAGTGTATATAATGGTAAAGGTCGTAGGGATATAGCCAAGCGGTAAGGCAACGGACTTTGACTCCGTCATTTCGCTGGTTCGAACCCAGCTATCCCTGCCAGAAAAAAGCACTTGCTTTCGCAAGTGCTTTTTTCAATGAAGCGTTCCCTTCGGGAACACATGTCGCTACGCTAATGATGTCACTTCGTTAATGATGTGTTGCTTCGCAACATTAAGGAACGCTTCGCTTCATAAATGAGCGAAGCGAATTTACATCATATTGCGCAAAGCGCAATACATCATATCGACGAAGTCGATGCATCATTTTTGCTTTCGCAAGTGCTTTTTTCAGTTATATTCGCCCTCGGGCAGTTTTCAGTGGCGAATATAATATCACTGAAACCGTAGGTTTCAATATCACTTTTTGCACAGCAAAAATATCACTCCGACGAAGTGGGATTATCACTAAAAGCTATACCTGCAAAAACACAGTTCCATCACGCTATGTTTTTCTTGCAAAATCCTATAGCTTGTGCTATAATGGCAAAAACGAAAGGAGATATATACTATGGATATTAAAGCTAAGATCAACGAACTTGTTGCTAAGATTAAAAGCGACGATAAAATTGCAGATAATTTCAAGAAGGACCCCATAAAGACAGTTGAAGGTCTTATAGGTGTTGACCTGCCCAATGACCAGGTGGAGAAAATTGTTGACGGCATAAAGGCAAAGGTATCCTTTGACAGCATCGGTGACAAGCTTGGCGGCCTTTTCGGTAAGAAATAAAAACGCCACTTACATTCGTTCGTAATAAGGTGTATTTTGGAGGCGCCTGTCCTCATAAAATACGGAAGATACAGTTATAAAATACCCCACTACTCACATTCGTTCGTAGTGGGGGTATCTTTTTATTCTCTCTCGCTTATCTGCTTCTGCAGTTTTTCCATAAACGCATCAAGAGTCATGGTTTCGGTCTGGTCGGTATCACGGTCACGAACAGAGATAAGGCCTTCCTCTATCTCCTTATGGCCGATAATTACCATATAGGGCACGCGGTCAACCTGACGTGCCTCTCTTACCTTGTAGCCGATCTTCTCGTTACGCTCGTCAATTTCACAACGGATACGGGCAGCCTTGAGTTTTGCATAAACATCCTTAGCGTAGGCGTGGTCTGTACCGGGCAGGGTCATAACCTTAACCTGCAAGGGAGCAAGCCATACGGGGAACTTGCCTGCAAAATGCTCTGTCAGTATACCGATAAAACGCTCGATAGAGCCGTAGCATACGCGGTGGATCATAATGGGCTGCTTGCGAGTACCGTCTTCATCCACATACTCCAGCTCGAAATTGTGGGGAAGCTGGAAGTCAAGCTGAATGGTACCGCACTGCCAGGTTCTGCCGATACTGTCACGAAGGTGGAAGTCTATCTTAGGACCGTAGAAAGCGCCGTCACCCTCGTTAATGGTGTAGGGCAGACCCAACTTCTCAAGTGCAGACTTAAGACCGTCGATTGCTGCATCCCAGTCCTCGTCGCTACCCATACTGCTTTCGGGACGGGTAGAAAGCTCTACAAAATAGTCAAAGCCGAACTTTGTATAAACCTCGTTAATAAGGTTTACAACGCCGATAATCTCGTCGGTTATCTGGTCACGGCGCATAAAGATGTGTGCATCGTCCTGAGTGAAGCAACGAACACGGAAAAGACCGTGGAGCGCACCCTTAAGCTCGTGACGGTGAACAAGGCCAAGCTCGCCCACACGCATAGGAAGCTCACGGTAGCTGTGAGGACGGTGACGGTAAACCATAACGCCGCCGGGGCAGTTCATGGGCTTAACGCAGAAGTCCTCGTCATCTATCTTGGTGCCGTACATATTGTCCTTATAGTGGTCCCAGTGGCCGCTGGTTTCCCACAGTGTGCGGGAGAGGATGATGGGGGTGGATATTTCCACATAGCCGCTTCTTACGTGTATCTCACGCCAGTAGTCGATAAGTGCGTTTCTGAGGTCCATACCCTTGGGAAGGAAGAAGGGGAAGCCGGGGCCTTCCTCTGCCATCATAAACAAACCCATTTCCTTACCGATACGGCGGTGGTCACGGCGTTCAGCCTCTTCCATAAGCTTAACGTAATCGTCAAGCTCCTGCTGGGTGCGGAAGGCTATACCGTTGATACGGGTAAGCATCTTGTTGTCCTTATCGTTCTTCCAGTAAGCGCCGCTTTGCTGGGTAACCTTAAAGGCCATAAGCGCCTTGGTG